>CAJOFV010000040.1 GCA_905233925.1 Paludibacteraceae bacterium | reverse complement strand
GATTGATTCTGCGGAAGCCTACCCTGCTAATCTCAAGGCGGGAGATATACCTATATATATATCGCGCGAGAAGGCACAGGCGTATCTGCCGAAACTCAAATCCGACGAACTGCTTATTACTGCAGATACAATTGTATGGCTGGACGGGCAGATGCTCGGCAAACCTACGGATCTGGACGATGCCCGAAGGATGTTGCGGCTTCTTTCCGGCAAAACGCATCAGGTCTATACGGGCGTTACTTTTACGCATCTGGACAAGCAGACACGGCAACCGGTTATGGAGTCACTGGTTGATGCCACCGATGTGACATTCCGCGACCTCACTAATGCCGAGATTGATTATTACGTTGAGAAGTACCGTCCGTTGGACAAAGCGGGAGCGTATGGCGTACAGGAGTTTATCGGCTATATCGGTGTTTGCGGTATGAACGGCTCGTATTTCAATGTAATGGGCTTCCCCGTGGAAAAAGTCTATTCCGCGTTAACTCTCTTTCTTGAGTCAGGGTTGAGTCCCGCTTGAGTCGGCTTAATAACTAACTAATATCTAACTAATAACTAACTGCAGGCTGGTTGCCCGCAAGTTAGTTTTTGAAATTTTTCAGAACAGGCTCAATTGGTCATCGACCGGTTTGGAGTCTTCCACCAATTTGGAGTCTTCGATTGGTTTGGACTCATCGACCGGTTTGGAGTCTTCGGGGACTTCGGGATTGGTGATGATTAGCGGAACCGACGGAACGTCATTTACGATTTCGTCTGTTTTTTCGTCCGTTTCCGGATTTTCGGATTCTTCCGATTCTTCCGGTTCTTCAGGCTCCGGTTCCGGTTCAGGGGTAATATCCTCAATACCAATGATATCCAGCGTACTGATGCGTTTGCCTTTCGCTTTCGGCGACTTGGGTTCGATGAAATCTGCCATTACAAGTTCCATCGGTTCGCGGAACTCGTCCTTGAAGAGAACGCGGAAGACAGCCTCCTCGCGGTCATTGAGCACAATCATCTTCGAGTCAGAGTTTTCGCCGAGGAAGTTCTGGGTCTTGGCTGTAGCATCCAATACGAAGCGCTTTGCGTAATAGTAGCCCAGTTCGGCGTTCCACATAGCGAGCGACCAGACTTTATCGGCATCGAACTTCTCAATACGGAGCCAATCCTGTTCGAAGTGCGCCGTTTCCTCGAAGGTATTGAGGAAATAGTCACCGTTCTTCATAATGACAAGCACGCGGTCTTCGTCGTGGAACTCGCCGAGATAAGTGCCTTGCCCATCGTAGTTGATACGCAGTACATCGGGATCGAACCATACCTTGCGTCCGCCGAGCGTAGAATGTCCTTTCGCTTTCAGCGTGATAGACTTCACTTCGAACTTTGTCAACACGTTTCCCCTTGCGCTGCGGCTCTTGACTGCCAGTTCGCTTAAATCCTTGTTGACCTCCAGTTTCTTGAGGTGGATGGTGGGTTTGAGCGCAACACGGATAATCTCCGCCTCGCCGTTCGGGTTGGCCGTGAAGTAAACAATCTTGCTGCCGGGCTTGCCTTGCGTGAGGTCATATTCTTTGTCGCGCGCCACACCGGTAACATTGAAGCGCTTCATGAAATAGACACCGCCCTTGCCGTCGCGGTAAACGACGTTGTAGATTGTGCGGGTGTCGTTCTTCTTGAAGATATCGACGTGGAGAATGTCCGTGCCGATAAATATCTTGTCTGCAACGCGCATGATCTTGTACTTGCCGTCCTTGTGGAAAACAATGATATCATCCAAATCGGAACAGTTGCAGAGGTATTCGTCCTTCTTCAGTCCTGTGCCGATAAAGCCCTCGGCGCGGTTGATGTACAGTTTTTCATTCGCCTCGACAACGGTCTTGACGTTGATGTTCGCGAAATTGCGCACTTCCGTTTTGCGCGGATATTTGTCGCCATATTTGGCCTTGAGACTCTCAAACCACTTGATGGTATAATCGGTCAGGTGATTGAGGTTCTTAATAGTTTCCTTGATGCGTTTGTCAAGGTCTTTCATCAGTTCATCCGCCTTCTTGGAGTCGAACTTCGTGATGCGAATCATGCGTATTTCGAACAGTTTCTCAATGTCCTCTTTACGCACTTCTCGGATAAGTTTCGGCTTCCACGGTTCGAGTGCCTTGTCCACAAACGCAATCAGTTTCTCCTTGTCCGGCGCATTCTCGTAACCTTGCTCCTTATAGATGCGGTTCTCAATGAAGATTTTCTCCAATGAGGTGTAGAAATATTGCTCTTCCAGTTCGCCTTTGAGAATCTCGAGTTCCCATTTGAGCAGCGCTTTGGTGTTGTCTGCCGACATCTTAAGGAGCGTGCTGACACTGGTGAAGATAGGCTTTTTGTTCTCAATGACGCAGCAGTTCGGCGAGATGCTTACTTCGCAATCCGTGAAGGCATAAAGAGCATCTATTGTCTTGTCGGATGAACTGCCGGGCGCGAGTTGCACCACAATCTTCGCCTCTTCCGCCGTGAAATCATCGACCTTGCGGATTTTGATTTTGCCTTTTTCCTGCGCTTTGAGGATGGTTTCAATAATCTTTGACGTGGTTGTGCCGAAGGGAACTTGCGAGATTATCAGCGTCTTGTTGTCGTCCGTTTTGGTAATCTTCGAGCGGATTTTGACCATTCCGCCGCGTTCACCGTCGTTGTAGCGGCTGACATCAATTTCTCCTCCGGTCGGGAAGTCCGGATAAAGCTGAAACTCCTCGCCACGCAGATACGCCAGCGACGCGTCGCACAGTTCATTGAAGTTGTGCGGCAGAATCTTCGAGTTCAAGCCCACTGCAATACCTTCCACGCCTTGCGCCAATAGTAGCGGGAACTTCACCGGCAGATGAATCGGTTCTTTCTTGCGGCCATCGTAACTGAGCATCCATTCCGTGGTCTTCGGATTGAAGACCGTTTCCAGCGCGAACTTGCTCAACCGAGCCTCAATGTAACGCGGCGCAGCAGCTCCATCACCGGTGAGGATGTTTCCCCAGTTACCCTGGCAATCGATGAGCAGGTCTTTCTGCCCGAGTTGCACCAGCGCGTCACCGATACTGGCATCGCCATGCGGGTGATACTGCATGGTCTGCCCGACGATGTTCGCCACCTTGTTCATTTTGCCGTCGTCCACGCACTTCATGGCATGGAGAATACGGCGCTGAACAGGCTTCAGTCCGTCTTCAACCGCAGGAACGGCACGTTCGAGAATGACGTATGAGGCATAGTCCAGGAACCAGTCCTGATACATACCTGTCAAGTGGTATTTGATGCTGTCTTCCGCCACTATTCGAATTTCTTGTTAAGGAAGATATATGCAAGGATACCAACAACTTCCAGCACCAGACTGGTTGCCAAGAGCCAGTTCTGCTGTACGCCGAAGTAGTAAATTACCAAGCAGATCACGCCTGCCAAAACGAGGATAATTCCCAAGTGTTTCAATAAGGTATTCATATTGTTTGATTTTTTATTTTCTGCAAATATAGATGCCTCCGGGCAATGCCTTGACGAATCCGTTCATCTCCAGCATCATCAACGCGGATGCCACCTGGCTGTATGCTTCTGCCGTTTCGGCAACCAGTTCGTTGACATGCTTCCCATCTTCGGCTGTCCGAAGCAGTTGCAGCAGTTTCCGCTCCAAATCACTCAAATCGCCGAACAGGTCTTCTATCTCCGTCTGCACAGCCGGTTGCTTTGCTTCCCACTGCATGTCAAGAATCAGATCTTCCGCATCCTCAATGAGCATCGCCCGCTGTTTTTTGATAAGCGCGTTGCAGCCTTGTGCATTTATGTCTCCCGGACGCCCGGGGAAAGTATAGACGTTCCGGTTGTAATCGTTCGCCAGAGACGCCGTTATCAAAGAACCTCCTTTTATCTTCGATTCCACGACCACCACAGCATCTGCCAGTCCTGCCACAATGCGGTTCCGCGCTACGAAGTTCAAATATTCGGTCAGTATGCCGCCTTTCTCCAATGCTTCCACCGCCACTTGCCGGTGCGTTACCGGATAAACTCTGTCCAACCCGTGTGCAGGAACGATGATGGTCGGCAATCCAGCTTCCAGTGCAGCGCGGTGGGCTGCCACATCTATTCCGTACGCCAAGCCGCTTACTATCGTCACATCCGGCACTTGCTTTGCCAAATCCAGCACCAGACGTCTGGTCAATTCCTTTCCTCTTTCCGTTGCGCCGCGCGTCCCGACAATCGCTACAAACTTCCCCTCATTCACGTTCAGATTGCCTTTCCCAAAGAGCAACACCGGCGCATCGGGGCAGTTCTGCAGGCGGTATGGATAGCCGCTGTCTTTATAATACCAGGTCTTTATGCCATGCCACGCGATAAAATCCAACTCCCGTTCGGCATGTGCCAGAGCCTCTGCCTTATGTTCACCGGAAGTCTCGAACCACGCTCTTTCCGCACTGCCGTACGCTTCGATGAGCGTCTTCACGCGGTGCACGTTGTTCAGATTCAGGCACCCCAGCGCAATCACATATTTCAATTCCTCGCCTGCCATATTCCTGCAACCAGTCCTGTTCCTATAACCGTTCCCACGATATCTGCCAGCCAATCCATCCAATCTGCGGTTCTCGGGGCGAAGAACGCGCCCTGCAGTATCTCAATCACTCCGCCATAGACAATCGGCAGACCCAATCCCAACAGCCAGATCCACAGGCCTTTGTGTTTATCTTTTATCAGGTTCCACGCCAATACTGCGCCTAATACCGCATATGCCACCATGTGGCTCCATTTATCCGCAAACGCTACATGCGGCATGTGGAAATGCGGGGCGCGAATCAGGCTCGCATACAGGATAATCAGTGCAACAGCGACCGATTCCTTGTATATCAGAGCTTTTCGCCAAAGCATAAATCACCGGCGTCGCCCAAACCGGGGACGATGTATTTCTTGTCATTCAACTCGGGGTCGATGGCTGCGCACCAAAGCGTAATATTCTGATTCGGCAGCGTTGACTGCAAATACTCAATCGCTTGCGGTGTACCGATTGTGCAGCAAAGGTGTACGGCCTTGGGCTGGCCGTGCGTCAACAATGCCTGATAAGCAATCTCCATAGACATGCCCGTTGCCAGCATCGGGTCCACCAGGAGAAGCGTCTTTCCTTCCAATTGCGGTGCTGCGAGATACTCCGATACAATCTCCAGTTCTCCTTTTTCGTTCACACGGCGGTAGGCGCTCAAAAAGGCATTCTCTGCATGGTCGTACATATTTAGGAATCCCATATGCAGCGGCAGACCGGCACGCATTACCGTCGCCAGGACGATTTTGTCCTGAATAACCGGCACTTTGGCTATGCCTAACGGTGTTTTCACCTCCTCTACCGCATAATCCATCGTGCGGCTGACTTCCAATGCCATCACTTCTCCGATACGCTCGATGTTACGGCGGAAACGCAGGTTGTCACCTTGAATCGCCACGCTGCGAATCTCTTTCATGTACTGGTTCAGCAGCGAATTTGTCTCTGATAAATTAATTACTTTCATATTTGTGTGTACACTAACTCTCTACCAATTTGGACAGTACGCTTTCTCCGAAGCCTTTCGATACGGGTATGCCCGGAATCCGTTCGTCGCCGAACTCCAGAATTACTTCGCCGTCCTGCCGTTTGAACATCTTCACCTGGTTCATGTTCACGATATACGACCGGTGGCAGCGCACCAGTCCTTTGTCATGAAAACGCCACTCGATATTCTTCAAACTGTTACGCAGCATCAGCTTCTCCAGTTTCCCCAGGTTAATGTAATAAATTTGTACGTAATTGTCCGCCGACTCGATATAATACACCATCTCCGGCTTCACGGACAATTTCAGTTCGCCGCGCTCGTCATAGAAGTTGAACATCTCCGGTTGCACTTCTTCTGCCGGCTCCTGTGCCTGCTTCAACTTGGCTGTCAACTTAAGAATCTGTGCATCGCGGTCTTTCAACCCCATCCACAGCATTACAATCAGATACGGGATGAGCAGCGTGAACGTGGTTGCCATCAACGCCTCCTTATATAAATAAAATAAGGTCAGGCCACGCTCCATGGAGAAACTCCGCATTACCACCGTGGGGAAGAATGCGTAAAAAAACGATATCGCACTCACCTCGCCAAGAATCCAGATAGCAAAATCCAGATAACTGATCCGGTGCTTTTTGGCGTAATGGTACATTATAGTCCGGCTTACTGCGATTCCCCCGACTGCCACCAGCACGATGATGGTCGCCCAAAGCAGAAACGCCCAGTCGCTTTCCACCCACGTGCGCGATTCCATCGGCTGGAAGAACAGGATAAACAACTCTCCGAACACCAGCGTCACCCACAATAGCAGAACCACATTCTGCTTCGTGTTGAAGTATTGTGGAATATAATTTTTCATTTCAGCCCGCAAAGATACTGCTTTTTTTGCATTTGTGCAAATATCTTGCTCTTTTTTCGGAAAAAATTTGCATATTCAAAAAAAATGTTGTACTTTTGCGCGCTTTTTTGTACTTTCTCTGTAAAGTGAGGAAACTGTTAGGAACCATATTATTGCTCACGTTTGCCGCCCTTTCTTGGGCTGAAAACCAAGCCGCAGACTGGACTTGGCAGAACGGTGAACTGCCCGGACGCTTCCAAGTCAATGCGGCGGGTGACGTGGTTCTTTTCGCGCAGGGAAACCTTGTTTACAACAGCACTTCCGATGAATGGTCATTCGCGAGCCACCAGTTTGATGTGATTGGTGAAGCGAATCTTGTATCCGGTTCCACCGAATTGGCAAACCGGATAGACTTGTTCGGCTGGAGCGGTGATGGAAACATGGCGAGCAATTTCGGTGTTACCAATACCGCTTCCACCTCCGCTTACGCCGGCGAATTCGTGAATTGGGGAGACAATCCGATTACCACAGACGGCAACAAGGCCTACGCGTGGCGGACGCTTTCATCCGACGAATGGACATATATACTTACTAATCACGAGCAATATGCCACCACCATCAATGGTGTCAAAGGTATTGCGCTCATTCCCAAACAAACGACATTGACCAAAGAGGAAAAGAAAGACACCTATACCGCTTCTGAATGGCAACCCATAGAAGCGAAGGGTGTTGTGTTCCTCCCGCTGACCGGTTTTCGTGCAGCAAACAGTACTTCCGTTTCCCAGGTCAATGACGTGGCATATTACTGGACATCCACCAAATCCGGCACAACGAGTGCCATGATTATGCGTTGTACCACCACCGCCGCGGACGAACCGACTTCCTGCACCCGCAAACAGGGCAACCCAGTGCGGCTTGTCAAGGCATCCTCCTTCTGCACGGTGAACGTCAAAGCGGTGCCCAACATCGCCGGAGCGGGTGATATAACAATAACTGTCATCGAATAAAAAACGTAAAATAATAACTTAAAATAACCCACAAAAATGAAAAAGAATTTAGTTTTAACCATCTTGGCGCTCTGCACGCTGCTCCCCGTAAACGCGGTGGAGAAGACCGTCGATTGCGGTAGCAAGGTCAAGATTACGGCGACGCCTAAAGAAGGCTACGTCTTCCTCCATTGGTCCGATGATGTGACCAACACCAATCCCGAACGTATCTTTGAGAACGTTCAGGCTGCCATTGAAATCCAGGCTATCTTCGGAAAGCAGGTTACCATCGCTATTTCCGCCGAAGAAGGCGGTGTCGTAAGCACAACCGGCGGTACCTACATGCTTGGAGACAAGATTGAAGTGGAAGCAACTGTCACGGATGACTGCTACGAGTTTATCGGTTGGTCGGACGGCGAAACGAACGCAAAACGCACGATTACCGTTACCAACGAAACCGCAACAAACATCGTTGCCAAGTTCAAACTCAAGACCTTCAAACTCATCGTTACCTCCGATAACGACGACTGGGGAACTGTACAAATATCTGCTGTGACTGAATAATATACATTTACGGTGCGTAAACTATTCGCCATATTATTGTCATTCATTCCGTTAGTGCTCTGGGCGGCACCGACGCATGAGGAGGACGTTGACTGCGGCACTAAAGTCCAGATAACGGCCACTCCCAAGCCGGGCTACCACTTCGAGCGGTGGTCTGACGGAAGCACGGACAATCCGCGTTGGATTGACGTGTCTGCTGACAGTGACCTTAAGGCATATTTCGCACCCGACTGCAAACAGCCCGTAGTGCCTGTCGAAGCGCTATACGACTGGATGCTGGTAGTTGACAAAGTCACACTTAACAATATGGGCTTCACGCCTGCCGAGGATGATGTCCGTTGGTATCGTGTAGTGAATAAGATTGACGAAAGAGGCGCCGCCAAACGTGATGACGAGTTAGTTCATGTGGGTTATTACCTGACCGTCACACACGCCGGTTCCATCGATGATTTCTACTATGCCGAAATCGAAGTTGATGCGCCCGAGTCGTTCGTCCTCTGTTCGGATACACTGCGCAGCACGACATGGAAGTTCGACGGTACGCAGGCTGTCTTCCGGCTGACAGATACGCCGTTTGCATGCCACTTTGCGGAAGGGAAAGTCCATATTACCGGCTTGCCGCCCGGCGAACCGGCGGATGTTGCCGTCTTCGACCCGCTCGGCAAATGTATCCTCCGCACACGTTCCAAAGAATCCGGATTAGTTTTTGATGCACCGCCTGCCGGTTGCTACATCATACAGGTATCCACACGCGCCGGCACATCCGGCATAAGATATATCCAGCCATAATGCGCCGTTGTCTGTCCATATTGTCCCTTGTTCTGCTGCTTGGCATCACAGCCTCGGCGCAACTGCACCGTGTCGGTGTCGGTTTGTCTGCCGGCGCACACCCTCTGGGGCGCTACGGTGGGCATTGAAGGCTACTACGCCTGTCTCTTCCCCATAAACAATTCCGAACTCTGGATTGGTCCCCGCACCGGACTGGAAGTAGCGTGGGCACAAGGCGGCTGGAAAGTCCCCGTCAAGGACAAGTTCTCTTCCACCGACCATCTCAACCACCTCATTAACTACACCGTCGATGGCGCCGTCCGCGAAGTACACAACGACATCTCTGTTTCCATCCCTGTCATGGCGGCATTCAAGTACCGCGCGCTCATTGCCGGAGTCGGTCTCAAGGCGCGTTCCGTCATCTGGTCGTCGGCAAAAACGAACATCTCCGAACTCAATACCACGGCATATTATCCCGACTTTGACGTCACCGTTACCAACGAACCCAAATTGGGCGCCGTGACGGATGCTGCCGAAGAAATCAAGGGTTCCCGCACCACGCCCGAATGGCATGTTGCTGTAGCGGCGGAGATTGGCTACGAGTTTGAAATCAAAAAGAACCAGTGGCTGGGCGTGCGCCTCTTTACCGCCTACGACATATGGAACTCCTACAAGCTGGACGACCCGCTTCCGCATGTCTATGCCATCACGGCGCCAACGGCTGATACAAATGCCGCATCGCTCACTTTGAACCCGCTGTACAACACCGCTTTGACAAAGTTCAACACCTTTACCGTCGGGCTCACCGTCTCCTACATCTTCGACATCCTCAAAGTCACCCACCACTGCAACTGCCTGCCATATTGATATCAATAACCACAAAATAACAACATTATGAAAAAACGTGCTCTTATCCTCATGGGATTCTTTGCGGCTATCATTGTCGCAGTCATCTTCGCTGCATGCGAAAAGAAAAACAGCAACGCCAATGAACCCTCTCCGTCCGGAGGCGGCGGTTCCGCTACGTATCAGACCAAGATTGTCGGCTCGTGGAAATTCTCCGGCGATTACGAAGAAGTTACTTACACCTTCAAAGCGGACAGAACGGCGATTGTAAAAACATATATCGTGTCTTACGGCGAATATTACACGTCTCCTTACAAATATATCTATGACGAAAGCACCTCAACGCTGAAGCTCAAATATGATTACGATGCATATTACTACGACTATTACTATGATGATTATTACGATTATTACTACGACTATTATTACGACGATTACTACGATGATTATTACGGCTACAACGATTGGGGTTGGGATGCTCCCGGCAAAAAGAAAGACTTCTATGACGACGATTATTACTACGACGAATACTATGATGAGTATTACGACGACTACTACGATGAATACTACGACGATTACTACGATGAAGACTATATAATCATGAAGGTCATTTGGGACGGTGATAACCAATTCTACTTGCAGTACTACGATGTCAAGGAAGGACCGTTTATCCGTCAGTAATCAAACTCTTCTTTACCTGACCGTCGCCCTTGCGTATCTCACCAAGTTCGTCTTATATCGTTACTTGGTGGATTTGGACGACGGACTCAACGTGTGGCAGGGAATAGGTGCGTACGCCGTTGTGGCGGGCGCATCTGTCTTGATTGCCCTGGTTGGGCAAATCACCGCCAGATACTGGGCAACCGTTCTCGTGATGTGCCTCACCGACCTCTGGCTCATCGCCAATATCCTCTACCACAACGCCAACGGCGTCTTCCTCGACTGGCAGGTCATTCTCTTCGCAAAAGCCTTGCGCGGATTCGAAGATTCCATCACCGCCTATCTGGACTGGAAGCAGTTCATTATCCCGCTCGTCACGATTGCTGTAGCGGTTTTCCTCTTTACCACCAAAAAATCCGTCTGCGCAGAATCCAAAAAAGGTTGGAAATACTGGACCATTATTGCTGCCGCCGGTGTCGCGCTCTGCCTGGTGGGACGGGGCATCGGCACCATCGGAGACCGTTTCGCGGCACGTGAAGCCGTGCGCCGCTGGTCTATTCGCGCGGAGGACAACCTCTTTCTCCAGTCCCACAGCCCCATCGGGCATTTCGGACGCGTGCTTTGGAGCGGTATTCAGGAGCGCATCATGCATGTCAGAGCCGTACGGCCGCTGACCGCGCAGGACAAACGCATCCTTACCTCCATTTACACCGACTCCGTGCCGCCCGCCAAACCCGAAGGCCATTTGGTCTTTGTCTTGGTCGAAAGTTTCGAGTCATGGGCAATGCAGCAGCGCGACTTGGACAGCATTGATGTCTGCGAGTCGCTCAACAACTTCATCCGCACTCACAACGTCCTCTTCTGCCCGAACGTCGTTTCCCAGCAGAAATACGGCCGCAGCGGAGACGGACAGCTCATCACCCAAACCGGCATGTTGCCTTTGTCCAGCGGCATTACCTGTATGTCTTTCGGCCGGAACGTCTATCCCAATTTTGCCCATTTCTACCCCAACAGCGTTGTCCTGAATGCCTATCCGGGGGTGTGGAACCAGCGCGTAACCACCAAATCATACGGCTACAAACGCTTGCGCGAACCGCAAAGAGGGCATCGCGGAACGGACAGCCTGCTTTTCTGCCAGATTCGGGAGGAACTGGAAGCGGCACAGGAGCCCACTTGCGTCCTGACGCTCACTATCAATACGCATGTGCCTTTCTCCTCGGTGCCGCCTACGCTCCGTTTTGGCGATGACCTTGCGCCCATAGAAGCGAAATATCTTCAGACGGTGCATTATATGGACAAACATCTGGGCAGATTCCTCGCGTGGGCGGACACGGCGGCGATTATGCAGAACAGCACAATCATCATCACGGCCGACCATAATCATTTCCCCGAGCGCAACGGCAAGGGACGCTGTCCGCTGGTCATTTGGTCGCCTTCTATCACGCAGACGATAATCATCCCGCAGGCGTTTCAGATGGATATTTTCCCGACCACTTTGGATGTGATCGGGCAGAGCAACTACGCTTGGCACGGCTTTGGCATTGACTTGTTGGACGCGTCCGCCAAGCGCCGCATCCTCCCCAAGCAAGCCTATTCTCTTTCCGACAAAATGATCCGCAACAACTTCTTCCAATCTTCCCCCGATACGCCACAAATTAAATAACGTATATACGTATGAAAAAACTGATTCTCCTTTCGTCTATTCTCTTGTCCGCTTTCTCCGCCTATGCCGTTGAAGGTGCACTCAAAGGTAAGTTCACCGTCAACGCCGACGGTGAGCAAGTCGTTTTCTCGCAGGGAAACCTCCAATACCACATCGGCACGAATACATGGCGCTTTGCCGAAAACCAGTGGAACTATGTGGGAAAAATAAAATCTAAGTGGGATACGGATGTCTATGGCAATATATATGAGAACGGCGTGAAATGCCACAATGATTTGGAGGAGGACTCCACCTATGCGAGTTGGATAGATTTGTTTGCGTGGGGGTCGGGGAATAACCCCGCGAGTAACCCCTCTTTTGATGCGGAACTTGATGATGTTGAGTACCAGGAGTGGGGAGCCAATCCGATTAGCAACGGAGGAAACACCGCTAACAGGTGGCGTACGCTGACCGAACAAGAGTGGGCATATATCGTATTCTTTCGCCCGAATGCAGGAAATCGGTTTGCATACGCGATAGTAAACGGCGTAAAAGGGCTAATTCTGCTTCCCGATAATTGGACTACGCCGCAACACATTACCTTGAGCACAGGAGGTGCATCCGGCATGTTCTATATCAAGCAGTTTGATGAGGACGACTCGTGGTATGAAGGAATAAGTGCTAAAAATTATTGGTATGACCGGAATGCAAAACAAAATCCGGAGGCCTATAAAAATCACTTTTTTGACAATGTCTATACGGCTGAACAGTGGACGAAGTTAGAAGCCAACGGAGCGATATTTCTCCCCGGAGCAGGAGAGCGTTGGAAAGGGTATGTCTCAGGTGTAGAAGAGGGATGCGGGTATTATCACTCCTCTACAAAGGAATATTATACTTATTCGGACGCAGAAGAAAAAATATCAATACCTTTTGCATGGGCGTTAGAGTTTGTAAATGACTTGACAGAGCAGCATATGCAATCCCTTACAACCCATGCATTAAGTGTCCGCTTGATACGGGACAAAAATATAGCTCGCGCAGATTTGCACACCGCGATTATGGCATCGTATGACTATGGCACGACCATTTTTGATGATTATCCGGACATAGAAAAGAAACTCCATAACCTGACGGAAAGCTACGTATATACGTACAGTGACGTCGCACACTCTACTTTTGACCAATACGAGGAAGCCACGGATGCTATCTACAAGGCTATGGACGAAGCTAAATTAGAAGTGGCAAAAGAAGAGGCGAGAAAAGAACTGCGTAACGCCATCGCCACTGCGCAAAAATACTATAATACAATTAGTGAAAATGCGGACTACGCTGCTAATGCAGCCGCGTTGAAACACGCTATTGACGAAGCCACATATATCGCCAATCTGTCTAATGCATCAAAAGAATATATCGAGAACGGACAACAGGTGCTCAATAACGAACTTGAAAGAACAAAAGAAGAAGTGGCGGAAAAACTTGCAGCGAACAAAGCAGCTTTTGACAAGGAAAAGGTGGAGCAAATGGCAGCTATTGATGCGCTTGCAAAAGACGACGACAGCGAAACCTGTAAGGCTATGATAGCTGATGCCAAAGCAGCTATAGAGGCAATGAAGTATGATGAGACCAAGACGCTTGATGCGAACAAAGAGCAACTGCAACCGATCGTTGATAAGCTCAAAGCAGACCTTGAAAAACAGCGCGCACTGGAAGCATTGCAAAAGAGCAAAGAGAATCTGACAGAGACCGTCGCACAAGCACAGAAGTATTACGACGACATCAAGAACAACACGGATTATGCCGACGTTTCCACAGCACTGCAAGATGCTGTCAAATCCGCAGAAGAAATATTGAACAAAACAGATGCCACTAAAGAGGAATTGGATGCCGCCAACGAGGCTTTGAATAGCGAATTGCAGAAAGCCAAAGACGAAGTGGCAAAGATTGAGGCGGCGAAGTTGCTTGAAGAGAGTAAGCAAACGCTCACGGATTCAATAGCCGCTGCCATGAACTTCCTCGATGAAATCAAGGACAACGAAGAGTATGCCGACATAGCTGCTGAGTTGCAGGCGGAGATAGAAGCCGTTCAGGCGATTTTGGACAATTCCGCCTCAACGCAGGAGGAGATAGACGCAGCGATAGAGCGTATAGCGAAAGCCGCCGCCAAAGCCCGCCAAAGCACCGGCGCCCATGAGGATATTGAAGAAATAGCAAATGATAAAATGAGTAAATGCGAAAATGAGAAAATCATTCTTAATGGTCATCTTTACATCCTCCGCGACGGAAAGGTTTATTCCGTCCAAGGACAGGAAGTAAAGTAAGGAGTGAATGAATGAAAGAGTGAATGAATGAAAAGCGGGAGGAAACTCTCGCTTTTCTTTTTCTTATATTTCCCAAATGAGAAAAAAGTGCATTTTCTTGCAGAAAGATTTGCGGGAAAGAGAAAAAAGCAGTACCTTTGCACACAATTTGCGTGCAGAACGCTTACAGAACGAAAAAAACGTCCTATCCATGACGGAAAACTGAATCGTTGAGGCTGGCAACGGAAAAAGCAGTTACGAATAAAAACGAGACCAAAGATATGGCAGGAACTATACAAACAGAACAATTTGATTACTTGCGTCTTCTCGCGCAAGTGAAGAAGCGCGTCCAATTGGCACAGCAACGCGCTATTTATTCTGCCAATGATGAAATGTTGCGGATGTATTGGGATGTCGGCCATATTCTTTCCGACGCGCAAAAGCAAATTGGTTGGGGAAATGGCGCACTCAAACGTTTGTCCGCAGATATGCGTAACGATTACCCGGAAATCAAAGGCTTCTCTGTGCGCAACTGCCAATGCATGATTCAGTTCTACGAGGAATACAACCAAGAACTGACGCTTCCGAAAGATTCAAATACAATTGCGCAACTGCCGACTGCGCAATTAGAAAAAGCAAATACGCAACCGGCGGTTGCGCAATTACCAAAGTACAATTTTTCGCTTCCCATCATACATTTGCCATGGACGCACAACATTATCCTTATCCAACGTGTAAAGGATATTCAGGCGCGCTATTGGTATATGGTTCAATCCATTACCAATCATTGGCCAAAAGATTTTCTGATTGATGCTATCAAAATGGATTACTACAAGCAGCATGGCGCATTGGCAAATAATTTTGACTTGGCTCTTCCCCAACCGGAAGCAGATGAGGTCAAATCCATGCTGAAAGATCCATACTTGTTTGATATGCTAACTTTCACAGAAAAGTTCGACGAAAGGGACATCGAATTGGGATTGGTTAGAGAGGTTGAGAAGTTCTTGCTTGAGATGGGAACCGGTTTTGCATTTATGGGAAGGCAGTATCATCTGGAGGTTAGTGGTGATGATTATTACATTGACCTGCTGATGTACAATACATTCATGCATCGGTATATGGTTATCGAACTAAAGAACACAGAGTTTATGCCGGAGTATATCGGCAAATTAAATTTCTATTGTTCTGCTGTAGATAGTATCCTATGCCGGGAAGGTGACAACAAAACAATAGGTTTGCTATTGTGTCGCACAAAGGACAAAATTAAGGCGGAATATGCTCTGCGTGACATCAACAAGCCTATTGGCGTATCGGATTATGAACTTGGAAATGTTTTGCCAAAGGATATGCGTTCTTCTCTTCCTTCCATAGAAGACCTTGAGCGGGATTTAAGTGACTCAACAGAAGAAACAGAATAACATCTTATACGTCCTATCCATGACGGAAAACTGAATCGTTGAGGCTGGCAACGGAAAAAGCAGCCAAGCAGAGAAGCGTCTCCAGACAAAATATACAAAACAAAATATCAAAATGAAGAAACTATTCTCAATTTTTGCTGCCATATTGTTTGCAGCATCGATATCGGGCAGAACGACATTTAACTATTCTAACAAAGTAGAGAATCAAAAGAAGGGCGGTATTACCGTAAAACTTTCAACAGGAGAAAGTCTCACCCAAGAGGATGACTCGTGCACCTACAAGGATGAGCCGGCTAAGACTTCCATTACCAAGACCATGAAGTATGCCGACTGGACGGATTATACCGCAGCAAAAGAGGCATACGTTCTTCTCTGTCTCTCTGACGCTGAAAATGCAGATCTTGACAAAGAAACCGTTTGGGCTATGTTGGGATTTCGGACGACTGCTCCGGACACGAAACTAGGTGTTCCTGCAGGTACATATTCAATTAACAATACTGAACTGGCCAATACGTTCATGGCATCTCCGGGGAGTACTGATACTGATGACAATCCCTCTTTACTTTACTTTCGTGCAAACTATAACATTGAATACTATGAACCCTTCTATCTCGTTTCAGGCACCGTTTCTATCGCTCCAGTGAGCAACGGAGTGAAGATAGAGGTGAATGCAACGTCATATAATGGTTCTTCTATTAAACTCTCTTACGAAGGACCTATCAAGGAATACAAGGAGTATACTTTATCAGTGAAATCTGCTGATTTAACAATGGGAACCGTCCTAGGCGAAGGTGTTTATGAGCAAAACTCTAACATCTCTATTGCAGCTACTGCAAATCCGGGTTACCATTTCGTGCAATGGTCAGACGGTAATACAGATAATCCCAGAGAAATAAAAATTACCCAAGACACAACGTTTATTGCCGAGTTTGCTGTTACCACTTCCGGCTATTGTGGAAGCAATCTCTATTGGAATTTTAATGCACTGACAAGCACGTTGACTATTTCCGGTTCTGGTGATATGTACACGTATGCCGCATTTGCCGACGTACCGTGGTACTTGCTAACCGCACAAATAAACAAAGTTATCATACCTGAAGGTCTAACCTCTATTGATGTCACCGCTTTTAGCGGTTGCACGGCCTTGAAGGTGATCGTGTGGAATGCTATTAGTTATACAGCCCCTGCATCGGAAACGGTTGCACCATTCTATTCTATCCGTACTCGCATCGCAGATATAGAATTTGGTGAAAAAGTGAAGAAAATCCCTGCATATCTGTGCTACGAAATGACGGCACTCACAGAGATAGTGTTAGGCAGCAGTGTAACCAATATTGGCAAACACGCTTTTGACGGCTGTGAGGACTTGGCTGCTATTACTAGCGAAGCGACCACTCCTCCCAACTGCGGAACAGATGCCTTTGCCGGTGTAAGTATCTTTATTCCGGTTTATGTACCGATTTCGTCCATTGAGAAATATGCCAAAGCACCTATCTGGAAAGACTTTGATGCATTTTCTTCCATACAGGCGGAAACGAAGACAGTCGAAGTGGTAAGTGCCACGCCTTCGGAGAACAGCGTAGTTATGAAGTGGCCAGCCGCAGATGAGGCAGATGTTTATACACTTGTTATCAAACGCGATGGTGTAACATTCTGCACCTTGTCGTTCAATGCGCAGGGGCAATTGTTGGGAATCCAGTTCGTACCCGGACGCAACGGCGTACATAATGCCACCTATGCCACACAGACAGCAACAGGTTGGCAGTTCACGATTACAAGCCTTGATTCTGGCACAACGTACGATTACACCGTGACAGCAAAGAAATCTGATGACACACCTGTTTATACCCAATCCGGCTCGTTTACCACTACTGGCACGACAACGCCGATAGACCAAATCAAGAACGCGGGAGATTCATCTGTGCAAAAGATTTTGCATAATGGTGTTCTTTACATCCTCCGCGACGGAAAGGTTTATTCCGTCCATGGGCAGGAAGTAAAATGAGGAGTGAAGGTTTTCAAGCCCTTGCACTCCTATATCATTGGTTCCGGTGGTATCAGTATTGAGGACTTTCTACAAACAGATGTAACGGATTGGTTATAAAAGCAAAATCCACTTTCCCGAACGATTATTACACAGGTAATAAGAAAGACAACGCTCCGTTTGGAGCGTTGTCGGTGTATTATATACTTAGCACGTACTTTCGGAGCCAGGCATCGATGTTGTTGATATCCGGATTGACGTGTTTACGGACGATTTGGCGGCGATGGTAGACCGTTTGCTTTTGCACGTTCAGCACAATAGACATGTCATTATCCGACGCGCCGATGATGCTGAGTATGGCAAACTGCATATCCGATTCGGTCAGTTCGGGATAATCCTTACGCAAGCGGCTGATCGCGCCATCCAAAGCTTTGTCAATAGAAGCAATCAGTTCATCCAAACTCTCTTTGTTCATTACCAGTTTCTCGTCGCGGTAGGTTTGCAGCCATTTGGGGAATTCCACTTCATTGCCTCGCATGTGTTGCAGTTCAATCTCACGGGTGAGGTTCACTTTCTGTTGCAACCGTTCGAGCGCCAACTGCAACTGCTGCACATATTTGTCACGAAGCGTCTCTAATTTCTGTGCTTGTTCACGACGACGTTGCAACCAATAGCGCCACAATACAAGCGACAAAGTTATGACTAACACCAGTAATAACACCAACACGGACGAAATCTTCCGTTGCCATCGTTTCTCGTTCTGTGCTTTTTCTGCCAATTGCTGTTCTCGTGCTACATCATAATGTAATGCAAGCGCGTACGTGCGCGCACCCGCGTCACGTTGCAACTCTTCTATCTTACGGTCATATAGGTTGAGCAGTTCCTCGTAAGCTTGCGATGTTTTACCTCGCTGACGCAAGATCTGACAGTGCAGATATGCGTATGTCTGTTCAAACCAATACGTATATGCCGAGTCAGTTGGTTGCAGTTGCTCCAAATAATACGCCGCAGAGTCCGTTGCGTGTTGCGCCAAGAACAGTTCCACTATTTCTGCATAGCGCGTAGGGATATGATATGTTTCTGCCATTCGTTTGCATACCGCCAAACGTGGAGATATACTATCCGGGTAGCAGAGTTGGTAGCGATAGGCATCAATATCTAGTTTCAATAACTCATTTTGCGTCACCTCTGCGTATTGCTCCGCTTGGCTGAAATACCAAAGAACGCTATCCTGTTCCCCATTTGCAATGGCTATTGTACGCGCTATGTCGCGATAGGCACATGCCAAATAGACCGCGTTACTATCAGGATCTAACATCGGTATCGCTTTGCGGTAATACACCTGCGCAATGTCATACAACATCTCACTCTCCGAAGTGTTACCCAAGTGGAACCATGTCAACCCTAATAACTCATCCCTTCGTGCAGATTGAGGAAGACCGACTAAAATATCTTCCGCCTGCTTCAAATAGACGGTAGAAGATTCGTACTGACTACTACTATTGGAAGAGGTTCCTTGAAGGTATAATTCTTCTGCTTCTTGAAGCCGAATTTGGGCGTTTTGAAACTCAAAATTGCAACTCTGAAAGCAAAAAATCAAGCCCAAAAGAGGCAAAAATTCCCATCGTACAACTTTATTTTTCATACAAAATTATAATTTGCTTATTTACAATAACTTACAAAATGCCATATACACCCCTCGTACAACTGCAAAATTTGGTCATGTCAAAAAAAAGCAGTACTTTTGCACTCGAATTCGAAACATGTTTTGATGTGCAAAATTACAACATTTTTTTAACATCTGCAAATTATGGAAAAGAAAAATTTATTTTGCCTGCTTTTTGTGGCATTTTTACTATTAAAAGGAACATGCGCCTACGCGACGGTCTATAACGGCGTGTGCGGAGAACATCTTACGTGGACATACGACACGGAAACCGGTGACATGGTCATTGAGGGCTATGGCAAACTGGAGAAAACCGTGGACAGTCTTTGGTGGAAAAAATCGCCCATAGTGGAAACCGCCCAGTATTCAAATAATTACAAGGCAACCAGCCCCAAGCGTGTTATTCTGCCTGAAGGCCTGACGAGTATTTGTAGCGGGGCATTCAGCAATTTTGTACTGATGAAAGAATGTACCATTCCTGACGGTGTGACGAAGATAGGCTCTTCGGCTTTCTCCGGTTGCTCTTCACTTAAGCATATGTTTTTGCCGAACTCAGTGGATACCATCGGCGAAAGTGCTTTCAACGAGTGTAAGGCATTAGATTCGCTGGATTGCGGGAAAGGAGTTAAGTACATCGGCAAGAAGGCTTTCTTTAGCTGTGAGAACCTGAAATACCTGCGCTGGTCAGACTGTCTGGAATATTTAGGACATCTTGCCTTTGATGGCTGGAACGAGAGCGGCGGCTCTTACTATGCCTCTTTTAATGACACGCTCTTCTTTCCTGCTACGCTGCGTTCCAATGAACAGTTTTCATGGGCTTCGATGAACAGCCTCAAAGCCATCGTGTGGAATGTCCGCAAAGTGGATACGCAATCGACCACCGGCTACGGACATATTCTCTATAATCCGTACACCAGTTACAAGGAAATTATATTCGGTCCGGATGTAGAAGAAATTCCTGACTATTTCATGGTTAATCAGAAAGCTATCACCCGTATTCTTTTGCCCGAAGGGACACGAAAAATAGGGAATAGCGCTTTCTCCGGTTGCGCTAAAATAGAAGAAATTGTGCTTCCTTCTACTTTGGAAACGATAGAACCATTGGCCTTCAAGGGATGCCTTGCAATCAAAAGAGCAGATATTCCGTCCTCTATAAGCAGCCTTTCTTCCGGCATTTTTAATGGATGTACTGCGCTCGAAAGAGTCACACTGCCGGAAGGTATGACGGCGATAGGAGATAATTCTTTTGCGGGGTGTGCGCAACTCGATTCGATTGTTTTACCGCAAAATCTGTGTATGATTGGAGGCGGTGCTTTCAA
>CAJOFV010000039.1 GCA_905233925.1 Paludibacteraceae bacterium | reverse complement strand
CAAGAATTTGTAGATGTTATTGCGTCTTGCAAACTTGTATTGTCAGCTTCTCTACATGGATTGATTGTCGCAGACGCGTATGGTATTCCCAATGTTTGGGTTTCGTTCCCTAATCATGCTCACCCGGATAACAATTTCAAGTTTCACGATTATTTCAATTCCGTTGGCAAAGGAACAATTATAAGTCCTATTGACATTGAAAATATCGACTTGACTAATGCTGAAAAGTATATCAGTAGTTGGAGTGCTCCCATAATTGATATTGATAAATTATTATCCGCATGTCCTCTATGTTAGTCTCTTTCATTATACCATCCTACAATTCCGCACACACGGTAAAACGGAGCTTGGATAGTATCTATGCGCTGTCGCTTAATTCATCCGAATTTGAGGTAATCTTTGTGGATGATTGTTCAACGGATAATACCTGCGACATCGTTGCAGAATACCATACGCAACATCCAAATATTACATTGCTAAAACAGCCGACGAACAATCGTCAAGGAGCTGCACGCAATAAAGGCATGTCCGTTGCGAAAGGCGAATACATCTGTTTTGTAGATAGCGATGATGCGGTTACAGAAGGCATTGTTGCCGCTATCCGCTTAGCAAAAGAGCAGAACACTGATATGACGGTTTTCCACTTCGTAAATGCCAACGAACATGGGATCATAACTAAGGAGGCTGACAAGCTATCCTTCAAGGAAGAACAAGAGCAGAATAAGCATTCTTATTGGTGTTCTGCTCCTTGGGGATATATCTACAAAACAGCATTCTTGCAAAAAGTCAATTATCCCTTTGCTGAAGGTGCTTTATATGAAGATTCCGACTTTGTGGCCGTTCATCTCTACTACGCGCAGAGGATGGCTTACTCTCCCGAACTTGGCTATATTGCCTACTATCGTGAAGGTTCTACCACGCACAGCACAAGTTACAAGAACTCGGCAGACTATTTCCTTTTAGGCTCACGCATGTTGGCTTTCTATACCATTATTCAACAAGACATTGATTCGCACAAACGCACAGATGAAGGAATCCAACAATTTGCAGACGGGATCCTCGAAGGAGCCATCCATAATGTAACCATGTCGCTCAAACGCGTGTTCAAGCTAAACTCTCCCCCGGAGATTGTTCGGTACTACAAGCGCATTGACTCTCATGTTAGCCGATACGCCATATACACCGATCCGAGAATGTATAAATACACTTACGGCTGGAGCAAAATCGCGCATTTAGGCATTCGTTACAAGTACCTCTCTATCCTGATCAATTCATGCTTGCTTGTAGCATATCAACTATATGTGAAACTGAAAAATCATTAAAACTATGTTCAAACATACTAAACGACTTTTGTCCGACATCTGTTTCTGGTGTCAAGAAATCAAAATCCGCAGCAAAGAAAACGCCGAGTGGGAGCGTATCGAAGACGAAGAATGGCGTCATCCCATGGCAGGCTTCGGCTACTACACCACCATCAAACGCAACCGCGCTGCTCGAAAAGAGCAACACCTCCAACAACGCGCCGCTATAAAATAACCTTTGTCAATTAGCCCGGAATCTAATTCCTGTTACATCGTCCATTGTCCGAAATGTCATTCCGGTCGTCTCATTTGGCGATATTTATCATAGTTTTGTCCATTGCGTCGGAATCGTATTCCGACATCCCCTTCGTCCGTTTCCAGAGATTTTATCCTGGTTCAAAACGTATGTCCATTACCCCGGATTTTATCTGGATCCTCTTTGTCGAGTGCGCGAGTCGTCAGGCTCGCGTTTCTCTTTCTTCTTTTCCGCGGGATTTAATCCCGCAAATTTTGCTTATTTTCATCAAATCTAACAAAATTCTTTCCAAATATTTGCATATATCGGAAAAAAGCACTACCTTTGCACTGTCATTTAGCTTATCGGACCGACGGTGAGCCGACGGTGAGCCGACAGTCAAGGCTAACGTCAAGCTTCTGTCAAGCCAAGAAATGACCAATTTTTGTGCAACATTTACTATATTATATATTAATATATAATATACAATTTAAACTCATTTTTATGGCAGAGATAGATCCCACATCAGCCATTGACATGATTCATGGCAAACTCAAAAAATCCGATCCTGGCTACTTCTATGTCCGTAACGGCAAGCAACTCTACCGTGATCGTAAGGAAGACTACCAACAAAAACAGTCCCGCAGACAGGAGTACAACTCCAAAGTCTTTGCTTATGCCAATGCTCAAATGGCGCAACACTACGGAACTCCCGAAGGCAAACTCCAACTAAAAGCCGAGTACGAAGCCGCTAATCATATTGGCTCAAACGGCAAAACCTATGGAACACCCTGGGCTTGGAAATTCAACTCCCTCCAATTCGAATACCGCCAATCGCATCCCTTTGGAGCATAAAACACACTTTTTGAGTATCTTTTCTTGCATATATGCAAAATTTGTTGTAATTTTGCAGTCGGAATGGATGAGACCCAGCAATATATTGATGCGCGAAATGAGTCGTTGCCATATTATCTGGCAGAGCAGTTTGCAATGCATACGAATAGACCGTTGTTCATTACCGGCAAAGCCGGAACAGGAAAGACAACATTCCTACGCAAGTTACGTGAACAATCGCCCAAAAACATGGCTGTGGTAGCACCAACCGGCGTGGCAGCAATCAATGCCGGCGGTATGACCATTCATTCGTTCTTTCAGTTGCCGGTTCGGACACTGATTCCCACGCCGCAATCATACAAGCAATTATATGCAGAACAGCGACTTATGCAACGCAAACGCAACATGCTCTATCATCTTGAGATGCTGGTGATAGACGAAATCAGTATGGTTCGTGCAGATGTGTTAGACGCGATTGATGCGGTGCTTCGGCGTTATAAATACCGCAAAGACCAACCGTTTGGAGGTGTGCAGTTGGTAATGATTGGAGACTTGTTCCAACTTTCCCCTGTGGTAACCAAAGGCGAGGATGAAGAAGCGATGAAGAAGTACTACGATGGACCATATTTCTTCCAAGCAAAGGTGATGAAAGAATTACAACCAATCTATGTGGAGCTTGACCATGTGTTCCGGCAACAGGACCAAACGTTCGTTAACTTACTCAACGAAGTGCGTGAGAATCAATTAACGCCACAGGGAAGAGCACTACTGAATGCGCGGTACAATCCTCGGTTCAAGAACACGGACAAAGACTTCCATATTACCTTGACTACTCATAATCGGTTGGCAGACGACCTAAATGCACGGGAACTGAACCGCTTACCGGACAAACCGCATGTTTTTGAAGCGGATATTAAGAAAGATTTTCCTGCAAATATCTACCCAACAGAGGATACGCTGACACTCAAAATCGGTGCGCGAGTAATGTTTGTGCGTAACGATGATCAGAAACCACGGCGGTTCTACAACGGTAAGATTGGTGTTATTACGGATATTGATGATGATAAAATCTTCGTACGTTGCGATGACGGAGAAATTGAGGCAACACGCATGACGTGGGAGAATATTCGCTATCATGAGGATGAAAAAACGGGGAAGATTGACGAGGAGGTGCTTGGAACGTTTACGCAGTATCCGTTGCGACTCGCGTGGGCGGTAACGATTCACAAAAGTCAAGGCCTGACGTTCGACAAAGTAATCATTGATGCGTCACGTGCTTTCGCTGCCGGACAGGTATATGTGGCATTGTCCCGCTGTCGGACACTTGAAGGTCTTGTGCTCTCTACTCCACTCGATTATGTGGAACTGGACAATGATCCTTCCGTGTTGCACTATACCGATAGCCAACCACCTGTAGAGGCTGTCAATCAAACACTTCCGCAAGCACGCAAGGAATACGAAATGCAACTATTTAGTGCACTTTTTGACTTCCATCGAACGCTTAGTCTAGTTGAACAGATGCGAAAAGTTGCAGCAACAACAGTATCTTTCAACGCAGAGACTTTGCCTTTTTTAGAGGAACTGACACCTGTTTTCTTGGAATGGCAATCGGTTGCTGATAAATTTCAGCCGCAATTGACAAAGTTGCTGTTAGGCTCAAATCGGGCAATGGTGTGTAAGCGTTTACACGCGGCTTGCAAGTATTTCTTGCCGTTGATGGAACCGGTTGCGCAGAAAGTGGCAAATCATCCTTGCCGAAGCAAGAACAAAGCGGATGCGAAGGATTTTGAGCCCTTGTTGAATGACTTGTTCCTTGTGTTACACGAGAAGATGCATCTGATGCAATCACTCAAAAGCACTGAGCCATCTTCAGAATCGCTGCTTCAAGCGCGTAACGTGTTCGTGGCTCCAATGGCTGATTTGCAACCGATCCTGGATAAACCACAAAAGAAGACAAAAACGCCAAAGAAACAATCTGTCAGAAAGAAAGTAAAGGGAGTAGACAAAAATGTTATTAAACCTGATGTGCTTGATGACATGGCTGTTGAGGCAATGATTCACGATATGTTGCAAAAAGGGAAGCCATCTCCTTATTTATTGGACTTCATCAAAATGATACGACATAGCAAATCTTAAAATACAAATCAACATGCTACAAATTGGAGACAAGATGCCGAGGTTTGCGGCAGCAGATGAGACCGGAAAAATGGTCACAGACAAGGACATGATTGGTAAGAAAACGGTGATTTACTTCTACCCGAAGGATTCGACTCCGGGCTGCACGGCCGAAGCATGCAACATCCGTGACAACTACCACGCATTCCTTGCGCAGGGGTATCAAATCTTTGGTGTAAGCAGGGATTCGCAGGCTTCGCACATCAAGTTCAAAGAGAAATATGCTCTACCCTTCCCGCTTTTGAGCGACCCAACCACGGAAATGCTGCAAGCGTTTGGTGCGTGGGGCGAAAAGAAAAACTACGGTAAGGTTACGATGGGCACATTAAGAAAGACCTTCGTGTTCAATTCGAATGGCATTCTGGAACGTATCATCGAAAAAGTCGATACGAAGAATCACGCGGCGCAGATCTTATAAGCAAACGTCTGCTTTTAATTGCTTGACCAGCTCATCGCTGATGTTATTGCCGATTTGGCGGCAGACATCCTGACTCCAGCGTTGCGCCATGGCGATACGTGCCGATTGGTCGTCAATACCACGCAGTCTGGCATATATGTAACCGGCATTGAAGTTATCTCCGGCTCCGACGGTGCTAACGGTCTCAATTTGTGCAACCGGATAAGTCTCGCAACCATCGGGCGTAAAGACACGGATAGAACGTGCTCCATCCGTTAGAATGAGCGACTCGCAATACTGCCCCACCCGTTCGCATATCGCATCCGCATCCTGCAAGCCGAACAAGTATTCAAAATCCTCCATCGACCCGCGCACGATGGAAGCAAGGCGCATGTTTTCCTCAATATTCGGCAGCACGTCCGGCAAATCCGCGATATGGTTCTTGCGGAAATTGACATCGTAATACAGCCATGCTCCGGCTTCGTGTGCTTCGCGCAAGAGTTTCCCGACGATTGGCCGGATAACCGGATTGATGGCAAAGAACGAGCCGAACAGCACGATATCCTCGCTCCTCATGCTCGGCAAACGATTGTCCAATAAATCCGTTGCATGGTCCTTGTAAAACTCATACTGTGCGTCATTGTGTTCGTTCAGAAACGCCAACGTGATGTGCGACTTGGTGTTCGGATGGCGGCAGACAAACTCGTCCGAGACGCCGTTCTTGCGCAAGAAATCGCAGATGATATCTCCGATATGGTCACTGCCCGTTTGCGTCACCATCGCACACGGCACACCGGCACGCCCCAATGACACGATACTGTTGAATGTTGAGCCGCCGGGCACAGCTTTTTGCGGCTGGTCGTTCTTGAACAAGATATCCAGCACCGTTTCCCCTATTCCTATTACGCGTTGCATAGTTTATATATTTATGGCATCTAAGCCGTTATTATCCGATATACGTTTGAGTTGCTTGTGGAAACGGACGTAAAAAAGAACCGCAGGGATAGCAAGCGCGATGATGAAGGCAAGCCACATGCCCTTTGCGCCCATACCAAGCGGGAACGTGAGCGCCAGCCCCAGAGGAAGAGCAACGCCGATATAAGAGAACAGCGCTATCCGCATCGGCACGCGCACATCCTGGATGCCACGTAACATCGCAGCGCCGATACATTGCAGCCCGTCCGCATATTGGAGCGTTCCGGCAATCACAAGCAGCGTCGAAGCGATAGGCACCACTTCCGGATCGTTCGTAAAAACATACGGTATCACATTGCGCCCGAAAATCATGATGGCTGCACCGATGGTGTTCATCAGCAAGCACAGGTGCACCGAAGCATGGCTCGCCATACGAACGGCCTGCAGGTCGCCTTTGCCGAGTTGGTGCGAGACGCGGATGGTGGTGGCAGAACCAATTCCCAGAGCCAGCATAAACGTCAGGTCTGCCATCTGATTGGCAATGTGATGGGCAGCCAGGGATTCTTTGCTGATCCAGCCGATGATAACGAAAGATGCCGTAAACAGGAACGCTTCAGCAAAGGACTGCAGCCCAATCGGCACGCCGATGACGATGAGATGTTCCACCTCACGACGCGTGATGAGGAATCGGCGCATGGACACGACATACCGCCGCCATTCGCGTTTCCAGAGCATCGCGACGAAAAAACAAACCGGCATCAGGCAACGTGCAATAAGCGATGCCCAACCTGCTCCTTCCGCGCCCATCGCGGGAAAGCCACAATGCCCGAAAATAAAGAGCCAGTTCAAAAAGATATTGAGCAGATTACAGCCGATTGTGATAAGCATGGCAACGGTGGTGTTGCCGAGTCCTTCGAGAAATTGTTTGCTGAACGTAAACAGCAAAAACGGCACGATGGAAAGCACGATAAGGATGTAATACGGCCGTGCGCAGGCGATGACTTCGGGTTCTTGACCAAACGCGTCCAGAAAACCGACACACGGAGCCAGCAGCGCCAACGAGAATACACACATTAAGCCCGTAAACACCAATCCGTTTGCCAGATAGGACGTGATTTGTTCGTGTTTGTGCGCGATTTCGTCGTCCGTGGTGCCGTCTTTCAGCAGTTTCTCCAATCGTCCGTGCACATGCCCCACAAGCGGCGTAATCCCCATCAGCGCACCCATCGCGAACACCATCACCGTGAAAAACAGCGCGTTCGAGAAACTGACGGCTGCCAAATCGGCGGTGCCGTAGTGCCCGACCATAATCGAATCCGCCAAGCCCACCAACGCCGCTCCGAACTGCGTCAGCATCACCGGAAACGCCAACTTCAGATTGCGCTTGTAGTACGGATAATATGCACGAAACGAATACGTCATCTCATAATTTCCGTACAAAATTACAAAAACTTATTGAAATGGGCAAATTATTTTTCATATTTGCGCAAAAATTAGTAATTTTGCACGCACTTTTGAAGGCTAATTATCAAAATCAGTATGAGAAACTACGAAATCATATCGGAACGGCAGGCGCACGTGCTGGATTATTTGGAGGCGCATAACATCCCTTTCACAACGTACAACCATCCCGAAGGCAAGACCATTGAGGAGGCGAAAAAATGGTGGAAAGACGATGGCAGTGTGCATTGCAAGAACATCTTCATGCGCAATCACAAAGGCGACCAGCATTACCTGATTTGCTTCCCGTGCGATGACGATTTGGCGATTCATGACATCGAGCACTGGCTCAAGGATGTGCTTGTGTCACAAGGTCTGAAAGCACCCGGCAAGTTGTCTTTCGCGTCTCAGGAGCGGATGATGCGGTACTTGGGTTTGGAGCCCGGCAGCGTCAGTCCGTTTGGCCTTATCAACGACACCGAGCATCATGTGATTCTGTTTTTGGACAGCCGGCTCAAGGACGCTCAATCGCTTTCGTTCCATCCGAACGACTGCCGCGGCACGGTGGTAATCAGCCAAACCGCGTTTCAGCAGTATTTGGCATGTGTCGGCAACAAGGTGGAATATATCGAGACCTGTCATTAACGGACACAAAAAGAGCACTCGGTTGGAGTGCTCTCGTTTTTAGAATGCCGTTGTTATGAGATGGCGATTTGACGTCCGGTCTTGCCTTCTTCGCATTTGATTTTAGGCAGTTCGATACTCAAGATACCATCTTCAACCTTCGCGGCAATCTTCGCCTCATCTACATTGTCCGGCAGCGTATACTTCTGTTCGAAGTTCGTGTAAGCAAACTCGCGGCGCAGATAGTGTGCATGCTTGTCTTCTTCTTTGTGCTCGAACTTGTTTTCGATGGCGACGCAGAGGTTATGCTCTTCATCGACATGAACACGGCAGTACTCTTTCTTGACGCCCGGAGCAGCCAGTTCAACAACATAGCCATGTTCGGTTTCTTTGACGTTTACGGACGGCGCCACATTGTTAACGCTATTCATCACATCATTGTTCAGAAACTCATCAAATACGGTCGGGAACCATCCGGTTGTCGGCAGCCAACTGTTTCTACGATACATTGCAGGTTTCATAATTTAATCCTCCTAAGTTTAATTGGTTAAACATTTTGTAGCGTAGTGTGCGTTGCTTTGTCGCAGCTTGCTCGGTCGTAACCTCACTTGCTACTCGCGTACCTTGCGTTTACGCCTTAATTATGGCAATAAACGTGCCAACCCGCATTTTCCTGCCAATATGTCCACTTTTCGTGACAAATTGTCCATTTTCTGCAAATTTGGCATAAACAGCCTGCAATCGGACTATTTTACCGGAATTTCTTTTCTGCAGAAGCTTAAGAGATTTATCGGAGTTAAGCGGGATTTGCATAGTGGACTCTGCGCGTAAGTATACGCGCAAAATGGATAATGAACGCGGCGAGTTAGCGCCACGAACAGGACAAAAGTTGAAAGTTTAACGGGTGAACGGATGAGCGGATGAACGGGTGAGCGGGTGAACGGGCGGCATAGGATGCCGGGGTAATCAACGAAGAAAGATAGGGCCAATGCAATATGAATTATGCCCTGGCCCTATGACCCTACGCAAAAACGCCGTATTTTACTGATTTATAAGCAGTTATGCAGTTTAGGGCAAGGGCCATAGGGCCAAAGGCTATGTATTGTTTATTATTGGCCTTACGAGAGTTTTTGATATTGTCCCTTATCTGTCCGCACGATTTGTTTGCCCTCACACAGGGAGGCAAGGTAGTGCGCCGTCGGGGGTCAGTTTCTACTTGTCTTGGGGTTCTCTGTCAATTATATACTATTTGAACCTGTTTTTCCCTTCCATCGTGCGTGTGTATTGGAACAATCAGACCGAAAAAACAGTCTGATTTGGGCAGATTAGCAGATTACCCGGAAACCCGATTTCTCTGATGCTCTGAGTAAATGACCTAAAAAAGAAAAATCCAAGCCTAAAATGACTCGGATTTTGTGACCATTTGCGAGGTGGCTGATGATTAGAGCATTATAGTATATAAATAACGGGTTCTCTTGGGTCAATCACCCAATAATCACCCAATAATAACCCAATAATCACCCAATACAGAGTGAGTGAATGAGTGAAGGAGTGAAGGAGGTGTAATCAGCGTTCAAACAGGCGTAGCAGTTTCATCTTCATTTTGCCGGGGTCGCCGGTATATGGATGCTCGCGGAGTGAGAGGTTGAAACGCGTGCGGCCTTTGAGGACAGTCTGCGGGTGCGTGAACTCACGGAAACCCCATTCGCCGTGGTACGCGCCCATGCCTGAATGGCCGGTGCCGTTGAACGGCACACCCTTGACCATCATGTGGATACATACCTCGTTGATGCAACCGCCACCGAACTGTTGGGTCTGCATAACACGATTCGCCCAACGCATATTTTTCGTAAACACATACATTGCCAAGGGATGCTCACGGTCGGCGATAACGTCCATAAGGCTGTCCACTTCTGCGTCTTTGAACGGCACGACAGGCAGTAACGGGCAGAAGAGCTCGTGCTGCACGATATGTTCGTCAATATTGACCGGATAGATTATCGTCGGGGCGTATTTGCGGGTCTCTTTGTCCCCTACTCCGCCGAAAACGATGCGGTCACGGTACTCGTCCGCCAAATTCGCGCACTTGGCATACGCAGCGTCGGTGATTAGTTTCGGGTATTCGGGATTCGTCTCAGCATGCTCGCCAATCTGCGCCACAAAAGCCGCTTTGAGTTCGTTCAGAAAATCTTCCGCTACTTCTTCGGCTATGGCAATCTGGTTGATGTTGATGCAAATCTGTCCGGCATTGAGCAGCTTGAAGAACGCAATCTTGCGCGCAGCGTCTTTCAAATCGGCGTCTTTCCGAACGATGCACCAGTTACCGGTTTCGCCACCAAGTTCGAGCGCTACCGGCGTCAGGTTCTTCGCCGCTTCCGCCAACACGTGCTTGCCTACCGACGGACTGCCTGTGTAGAAAATTTTGTCCCAGCGCTGCGCCAGACACATGTCCGCCACGTCATGTCCGCCGTCAATGAGCGTGATGTATTCCGGCGGGAATACTTCCGCGAAGAATTTTTTCAGCACCGCGGTAGAAGCCGCAGACTTTGAACTGGATTTGATGACCACCGTGTTTCCGCCGCACATTGCAGCCGCCACGACCCCTATCGTCAGCAAAATCGGGAAATTAAACGGACTGATGACCAGCGACACGCCATATGGCATTTTATAGACCTTTGTGAAGATACTCGGCCAACACATGAGCCCACTGAAATGAACCTCCGGACGATTCCATCTGCGCAGACCGCTTATCATTTCATTCACTTCGGTAATGATTGGACCGATGTCGCACAGGTAGGCTTCCAGCTCACTTCTGCCCAAGTCCTCACACAATGCGCCAATTAACTCATCCTGATGCGCTATAACGGCTTCTTTAAGGCGTTTGAGCTGTTTTATTCGCCAACGGATAGGCAACGTCTCGCCGGTTCGGAAGAACTTCCGCTGCGCGGCTACGATGGCACGAATCTGCGATTCGTCATAGGTGAGTTGTAGTTTATCATTTGTGATTTGGTTTAGCACGGCTTTGATGTCCGCGTTACTTAAGGTCACCGGTGCCGAGTAATTGATTGAATCCGCGGCAATCATCGGAATCAGTTGTTCGTGGTCACAAGCGCGCACAGGGGATTCGATTTGGTTCATGCCGCACGTTGCGATCAAGTCACGTATCGCTTGCAGGAAATCAGGTACACCGCAGTATTTTGCCAGATTCTCATAATGGGCTTGGCAAGCTTCTTTCTGAAATTCCAATACCGGCAGAAGCATGAGCGAGATGGCTTGTCCGTGCGAGAGATGGTATTTGGCTCCTATGCTGTGCGCGAAAGCGTGCACATAGCCCGCCAACTGCGTATTGATGGCATTTCCGCCGTACATTGCTGCCTGCGCCATATTCAATCGCGCGGTTTGGTTTTCGGGTTCGCGCAGAACGACAGGCAAATTCTCCAGAATCAACTTCACACCTTCCATGGACATCTTCATGTCTTTTTCATCCACGTCCGTATCACTCACCGCCCCTTCGATGCAATGACTCAACGCATCAATACCGCATGCAGCCGTGACGGACTTCGGCGAATGGGCAGTCAATTCGCTGTCATGTATCACATTCGCAACACTCAATCCAATCAGAACTGTCGAGCTCTTTGTTCCCTGATCATTTGTCACGACTGCACCTACCGTTACTTCAGCACCGGTGCCGGCTGTGGAAGGAATCATGATAAGCGGCAGCGTCTCGCCCGGAACAGGCAGGAATTTCAGCAACAGCGCTTTGACCGAAATATGCGGCATCTTGCAGCCTGCAGCAATCATCTTACAGCTGTCCATGACAGAACCGCCACCTAAGGCGATAATCGCTTCGGCTTTGGTCTGTAAGGCTTGCTGACGTCCTGCTTCGATAATCGCTATTGTCGGTTCGGAGTGGATGTCGCAGAAAAGCGAGGCATTCACACCGGCGGCCTTCAACGACTCCAATATTGCTTCGTCATAATGCAAATGATGCAACGTTTCGTCGGTTACCACCAGCACTTGTTTGTAACCTGCTTTTTGGCACATCGCACCAATCTCACGGCGTGCGCCGTGACCGACAGTCACTTCCGGCTCCGGCAACGGGATAGTGTGTATCACTTTTCCCGGTAAGCGGCGAATCTGTTTTCTGAAATGATAGGTATCCATAGTGATTTATCAATTTTGTGCGCAAAGGTACGACAAAAAATTTGAATGTGCAAATTTTTTGATGTTTAATGTGTAATGTTTAATGTCTAATAAAACAAAGAACCCCGAAGAATTCTCTTCGAGGTTCTGAAAGTGGCGGCTACCTACTCTGACTAAGGAGTTCTATGTTTGGCGATAGGAGTTATCGCCAAACTCGCGCGGCGCACTTACTCCTTCGAATGTCCACCGGACATTCTCGGTGCGCCTTAATCGCTTCACCCACAAACGCAGTACACATCGGTTCCCTCGGTACTGCGTGTTGCAGAAGAGTTGGTAGACACAAACAAAGAGCCCCTCATCGTAATGATGAAGGGCTCTGAAAGTGGCGGCTACCTACTCTCCCACAACACGCAGTACCATCGGCGTAGCTGAGCTTAATGACCCTGTTCGGAATGGGAAGGGATGGGACCTCAG
>CAJOFV010000038.1 GCA_905233925.1 Paludibacteraceae bacterium | reverse complement strand
GGGGCACTTTTTTTTCGTTAAACGTTAAACTTTCCACTTTAAACTTTCCACTTTCCACACAAAAAATTTGCGCATTCAAATTTTTTGTAGTACCTTTGCCGCGTTAATTTGGAGTATTATGGCGAAAACGGAGATTTCGACGCTTGGCGAGTTCGGTTTAATCCGTCATCTGACGGCGGAACTGCCTGTGCTGCAAGCCTCTACGCAGAAAGGCGTCGGGGATGATGCGGCAGTGATGAACTTCGGCAACAAGCGTGTGCTGATGACAACGGATTTGTTGTTGGAGGGCGTGCATTTCAATCTTGAATATGTGCCGCTGAAGCACTTGGGTTACAAGGCGGCGGTGGTGAATTTTTCGGATATCTACGCAATGAACGGTACGCCGACGCAGATTACGGTGTCGTTGGGCGTGTCGGCGCGTTTCGGTGTGGAAGATTTGGAGGAGTTGTACGCCGGCATCCGTTTGGCGTGCGAGCATTACGGGGTGGATATAGTAGGCGGTGACACATCCGCGTCTATGACAGGGCTGACCATTTCCATCACATGCCTTGGCGTGGCAGCAGAGAAAGATATCGTGTATCGCAACGGTGCGAAAGAGCACGATTTGATTTGCGTATCGGGAAATCTGGGCACAGCTTACATGGGTCTGCAGCTGCTTGAGCGTGAGCGTCTGGCATACTCGGGTCAGACCGGTCAGGCGGAAGAAGTCATTCCGGCGTTTGAGGGCAGAGAGTACCTATTGGAGCGGCAGCTGAAGCCGGAAGCACGGCGTGATATCATTGAGTTGCTGCGCAAGTCAGGCATCAAACCGACAGCGATGATGGATATCAGTGACGGTTTGTCGTCGGAAATACTGCACATCTGTCATCAGTCGAACTGCGGCTGCGCGATATACGAGGACAAGTTGCCGATTGATTATCAGGCGGCGGTGGTGGCGGAAGAGATGAATTTGAACATCGTGACGTGCGCACTGAACGGCGGCGAAGATTACGAGTTGCTCTTTACCTGCGACATCAAGGACTACGAGAAACTTATTCCGTTGGACGACATTTATATCATCGGTCATATCACGAAGCCGGAAGCAGGAACGGTTCTTGTCACGCGCGGCGGCGGAGAAATGGCATTACAGGCACAAGGATGGCAAGCGTTTTGAAGTTCTCAATCATAGTGCCCGTACATGACCGTCCGGATGAAGTGGACGAGTTGCTTGCCAGTCTGTGCCAACAGACCGACAAGGGCTTTGAGGTACTTGTTGTGGAAGATGACGCGGCGTTGCCCTCTGCGGAGGTGTGTAGGAAGTACGCGAAAGACCTGGCGCTGACGTATTACACCGTTCCGGGAACAGGCCGCAGCGAACGGCGCAACTTCGGCATGGAGCATGCTACCGGCGACTGGTTCATCATCTGCGATTCGGACGTTATTGTTCCGCCGCAGTACATCGCCACGGTGCGCGCGGCGCTGACAGGCAGCGATATCGACTGCTACGGTGGCCCCGACAGCGCGGACAGTTCGTTCAGCGATGTGCAGAAAGCCGTCAATTACTCCATGACATCTATTATGACGACCGGCGGCATCCGCGGAGCAACAAAGAAGAAAGAGTCGTTCTATCCGCGAACGTTCAACATGGGTCTTTCAAGGCGGTGTCATGCGGCGGTAGGCGGCTTCCGGAACATGATTAGCGAGGACATAGATTTCAGCCTCCGCATCCGTGAAGCGGGCTTCAAGACGATGCTTATCCCTGAAGCCTACGTGTATCACAAGCGCCGCGTGAGTTTGAAAAAATTCTTCCGCCAGGTCAACACCTTCGGCAAAGGACGTGTGCTGCTGTCCACGCTGCATCCCGGGTCGCTTAAGCCGGTGCACCTGCTGCCGGCAGCGTTTGTGCTCGGACATATCGCGCTCGTTGCAGCGGCAGTCGGACTGGCGTTTGTCGATTACCGTTGGGCGTTGCTCTGCCTGCTGCCAATAGGGATTTATGTGCTCGGGCTGTTCACTGAGTCACTGATAAAGAACAAATCGCTGAAGATAGCGTTCATGTCCATTGCCACGGCATATATCCAGTTGTTCGGCTACGGACTCGGATTTATAGACGAACTGCTGACGCGTCGCGCGTCAAAAGCCAATCAGGAAGAGTTGTATAAAAGAACGTAATGCAGAATATAGCTGTCATATTAGCTGCAGGCACAGGCAGCCGCGCCGGAGAAGGCGAACCCAAACAGTTCCGGTTGTTGCCGGACGGAAAGAGCGTCCTTGAGACCTGCGTCGCCGCGTTTGCTGCTTGTTCGGAGATTGCGTCCGTGTGCGTAGTAACGCACCCAGATTTCGCCGGACGGACACGCGCGCTGCTGCATGACGAACGTATAGTGGTGGTCAACGGCGGCAAGGAACGCTGGGAATCTTCGTGGAACGCGATTAAGGCACTTTCGGGCAAGCAGGAAGTGAACGTGTTGGTGCATGATTGTGCACGTCCGTTTGTGTCACAACGCATTATCAGCGATGTCTGCAAGGCTCTGGAGACGCATGAGGCAGTGACAGTGGCTGTGCCTGCGACGGACACGTTGTACCGCGTGCAGAACGGCTGTGTGGCGGAGATACCGCAGCGGGCGGAGTATATGCGGGCACAGACACCACAGGCTTTCCGCCTTGCGCTGATCCGCAAAGCCTATGAACTGGCATTACAAGACCCTGAAGGTGTGGCTGTAACGGATGACTGCGGGATTGTGAAACGCTATCTGCCTGCACAGGAAATATTCATCGTGGCGGGCGAAGAAGCAAACCGCAAACTGACTTATAAGGAGGACTTTGTATGATAAAACTCTTTTTGACCGATGTGGACGGCTGTCTGACGGACGGCGGCATGTACTACTCCGCCGAGGGCGAGGTAATGAAGCGTTTCTGTGTGTATGACGGCATGGGAATGGTGCTGCTGCGTCTGGCCGGCATCAAGTGCGGCATACTGACATCCGAAACGACCGACATTGTTGCCAGCCGCGCCAAGAAACTCAAACTGGATTATCTGTATATGGGCGTCGGCGCACAGAACCGCATGAGCAAACTGGATGCCGCGAAAGAGATATGCAACGAGATGAACATCAGTCTGGACGAAGTGTGCTATGTCGGCGATGATATCAACGACTTGGATTTGCTTGGCGCAGTCGGTCTGGCAGCTTGCCCAAACAGTGCGCTTCCTGTAGTGAAAGCGCTTCCGGGGATTCTTGTTCTTTCGCATAACGGCGGCGACGGTGCTATCCGCGAGCTGTGTGACCGTATATTGGAAGAAAAACTCTGACGAAATGGAAGTACGGGATATATTTGCGCTCCGCAAAGCGGGGAAGATAGAAGAGGCGTACAACCTAATCCGTGAGAAGTACAAGACCTATCACGGGCATTACACGTCGCTCTGCATGTTCTGGTGCGCGAGTGATGTGTTGCAGTTGCGCCTTGAGGAAGGTCGTTTTGACGAAGCGCGGCAAATCTTCCTCGCCCTTGAGCACATGCTCCCCAACCTCCCCGACGACGATGTCATCGGCATACAAATGAACAAATTGAGACAATTAGTCAACGAAATATCATAACGTATATGAACAAACAGAATCTTCTTGCTTTCTGGAAAGCCTGCTGGCCGCATTTGGTGGCAATTTGTGTTTTCCTTATTTTGGTGATAACGTACTTTGCACCGCAGGTGTTTAATGACAAGCAACTTCCCCAGGGCGATATTATCAGCGCTCGCGGCATGGGTATGGACGCTCGTGAATACCACGAAACTACCGGCGAATGGAGCTACTGGTCCAACAGCATGTTTTCCGGTATGCCGTACAACGTCACTTCCGGCGTGGACTCCAAAAGCGTCTTTCGTCCGCTGTCGAATATAGCCAAATGCGGTTTGCACGGCGACACGACCTCCGTACTTTGGCTGCTCCTTATCGGCTTTTATATTTTCATGCTTTGTGCCGGATGTAGTCCGTGGCTTAGTTTGGTGGGAGCGGTAGCCTTTGCGTTTGCCTCATACAATCTGATTATTATTGATGCCGGACACATTACCAAAGGATGGGTAATGGCCACAATGCCTGCTGTTATAGGCGGTTGCGTATTGTGCTTCCGCAGAAAATATGTTGCCGGATTTATCGTTACGCTGTTAGCGACCGGTTTAAATGTCTATTGGAACCACCAGCAGATTTCGTATTACACGGTGCTGATGTTGTTGCCGATGGCTATTAACTATTTAATCTTTGCCATCAAGGAGAAAGAAGTCAAATCCTTCTCGTTCGCTGCCTTAATTCTCGTTATTGCAGCCATCATGGCCGTTGTTCCTGCGTTGGACAAACTGGTTCCGACGTGGGACTACTCCAAAGAAACAATGCGCGGCGGAGCTGTTTTGGAGACCAAGAGTGACGTGGAAGCCGAGAAGTCCGGCTTGGATCGTGATTATGCATTTTCATGGAGTTATGGCATCGGCGAAACCATGACCCTGCTTATACCGAACATCTATGGTGCAAGCAGCAATTATCCGCTCGGCGAAGACAGCCAGATGTACAAACTCATTAAGAAGAATGCCGGCGCTTCAACGGCCAAGCAGTTTGTCAAGTCAGCACCGACTTATTGGGGTGACCAGCCGTTTACATCAGGTCCTGTATATGCAGGAGCTATTATCTGTTTCCTCTTCATTTTGGGATTATTGGTTGTTCCGCACAAGGAACGTTGGTGGCTGCTTGCTATTGTAATTATCGGTGTCGTGTTATCCTGGGGGCGTCACTTCCCGTGGCTGAACAACTGGTTGTTTGACCATTTGCCGTTGTACAACAAGTTCCGTACGCCCAGTATGGCATTAGTCATGACAACCACTGCCATGGCGATGGCAGCATTATTGGCGTTCAAGGAAGTGATTGAGCGAAAAGTCTCTTTGCGTTCCGTTCTCATCGCCGGCGGCATTACATCTTTTATCTGCATGCTGTATGCTATTTTCCCGAGTATAGCAGGCGATTTCACGGGACGTGTGGATTCCCAAATGCCCAACTGGTTGTTACCGGCATTAATTGATGACCGGCGTCACTTGCTGACTGCTGATGCCTGGCGTTCATTCGTCTATATAGTTCTTGCGGCTGTTGTTATTGCAACATATTTGAAATTCGACAAACTGCGCAGCGGCATTGCCATTGCTATAGTAGGCGTTTTGATTATTGCAGACTTGTGGACGGTAGACAAACGCTTTTTGAATGACAGCCACTTTGTTCCCAAGAAACAGGCTTTGGTCGCTCCTTCCCAAGCGGACAAACAGATTCTGCAAGACACGGATCCCGATTATCGTGTGCTTAATCTGGCGAGCAACACGTTCAACGAGTCGCGCACAAGTTACTACCACAAGTCCGTTGGCGGTTATTCGCCTGCCAAGTTGCGCCGCTATCAGGATATTATTGACTACTACTTGTCCGGTCGCTTGAATCCGAACGTTCTGAATATGCTCAACACGCGTTATGTCATTACGCAACAGGGCGTGCAGCGTAATCCGGAAGCGTTTGGCAATGCATGGTTTGTTCATACTTTAGACTGGGTCAACACTCCTAATGAAGAAATTGATGCCATCGGCAGTGCTGACTTACGTACAAAGGCTATCATGGATACATGCTGGCGCAAGTCCGTTAAAGCGTTTGAGGCAATGCAAACACCGGCAAAGATAGAACTTGTCAACTATGCTAATCCCGGTAATTTGTTCTACGAAAGCGAAAGTGAGGAAGACGGTCTTGCCGTATTCTCGGAAGTCTATTACAAAACATGGAAGGCTTATATTGACGGCGAACAAGTGCCGGTACTCCGTGCGAACTACATTCTTCGCGCCATTGAGATTCCCGCCGGTCAACATACAATCGAATTCCGTTGCGTGGATGACCTGCTTATCAAAATGCAAAAGGTTTCCATTATATCATCCATAATGGTTGTCTTGGCAATCCTGCTTGCTTTGGCTATTGCAATAAAGAAAGACAAACTATATGCACGTTTCGGACGGAAATAAACCATATATCTACTTTGTCCCTGTTGGCGGATTAGGCAACCGTATGCGCGCCATTGAATCCGCTGTGCGTTTGGCGGACGAATATAGTGCTTCATTGGAAATCGGTTGGTTTCAGGACTGGGGCATGGGCTGCCGCTTTGCCGACATCTTCCAGCCATTAACATGCAAGGTGCTCGAAGAGACTGGCTTATTACATAAGTACACGTTAGACCGTCCACGCAAGAAAAACCTGTTCTTACCCGCGCTATATGAATATTGCGCGTTTGATAAATGCTTCAGCGAATTTGTGGTTGGATATAAAGACATCGATTTCTCTTTCCTCAAAGAGACACACAAGGTTTGGATGGCAAGTTGCAAAGCGTTTTACAGGGAAGAGGAGGCACATTTTGAGATGTTCCGACCGATAGAAGAACTGCAAACACAAATAAACAATGTCGTACAGCAGTTCCCTGCCCAAGTAATCGGTATGCAAATACGACGGACAGACCACATAACAGCTATTCAATCGTCACCAACGGCATGTTTTGAGGCAATAATGGAGAAGCTGGATGCCCATACGAAGGTATACCTTGCAACGGATGACGAGCACGAAAAGCAACATTTCGTACAATTATTCGGAGACAGAATCCTTACTCGCGAAAGTACCTTGGAACGCGGGTCGAAGAAAGGCATACAGGATGCTGTCATCGAAATGTATATCCTTGCCGCAACAAACAGGATATATGGAAGCAAGAGTAGCAGTTTCGGCCAAATAGCCGCCAAGATAGGAAACATAGAATTTATTGAAGTACAGAACAAATGACAGCACCGATAGTTCTGTTTACATATAATCGTCCGCAGCACTTGCAAACATTAGTGGAGAGCCTGCTGCAAAACGACTTGGCAAAACAGTCGCCGCTGTTTGTTTTCTCCGACGGTTGCAAGACAGCTTGCGATGAAGAGAAAGTGGCAGAAGTACGCGCTTATTTGCATACGCTGAGCGGATTCCAGTCTGTAACCATTGTTGAGAGTCCCGAAAACAAAGGACTGGCGAAATCGGTAATACACGGAGTCACGCAGGTATTAAAACAATATGACCGCGTAATTGTATTGGAAGACGATCTCATTCTTTCGCCGTATTTCCTTCGGTTTATGAATGAGGCGTTGGAAACGTATAAGGACGAAGAACGTGTTGGTAATGTAAACGGGCATATGCCGGCGCTAAAGCATGTGAACTGCGAGACGTTCTTCATTCATCACGCTGACAGTTGGGGCTGGGGCACATGGAAACGGGCTTGGCAGTTATTTGAACCGGACGGACAAAAGCTATTGGAACAGTTGGAAGCAAGGAATTTGTGCAAGCAATTTGACTTTGACGGAGCTTATCCGTTTGTCCGTATGCTTCGCCGCCAAATAGCGGGACAGAACAACTCATGGGCCATTCGCTGGCGGGCTTCATTACAGTTAAATGACAAACTATGTCTTAATCCTGGGAAATCGCTTGTACTTAACAACGGTGCAGACGGCAGCGGGACACATGTTCCCAAAGGCGTGTTATTTCCTGACGCTCCGTTGGCAGACAAACCGATAATAATATCTCCGGACGCACCTGTAGAAACCATGCAAGCGCGGGAAGCCTACAAACGCTATTACAGATGGAACAACTCGAAAGTGCACAAAGCGATTGTTAAGTTGCAAAATTTACTGTAGGATGAAAGTAGCCCTTGTAAATACACAAACTCCCGGAGGGGCATTGGTCGCTTGTCAGCGGCTTGGTCATGCTTTGCAAAAGCATGGCGTTGAGGTTTCGCCGGTAATTATCAAAGCGAGTAGGTGGAATTTCCTGTGGGAACGTTTCTGTATTTGGGTAGCAAACTGCTTCTCACGCAAGAACCTCTTTGCGGTATCTATTGCCAACACTGGCACAGATATTTCCAAACTACCCGCTATTCAAGAGGCAGATCTTATTCATTTGCACTGGATTAATCAAGGAGGACTTTCGTTGCACAATATTCAGCAACTACAAGCGCTTGGCAAACCAGTTGTATGGACTATGCACGATATGTGGCCGTTTACAGGAATATGCCATTATGCCTATGAATGTACAAATTATTCTAAAGAATGCGGGCAATGCCACTTGTTAAGATGCTCTTCCGATAGAGATTTATCTTATCGGACGCACAAAATAAAACAGGAGACATATTCTTCTATTCATTTTGCGGCTGTTAGTCGGTGGCTTCAGAAAAAAGCAGAGAAAAGTCCGCTGGTACATTCTGTCGTGACGATTTCCAATGTACTGGATACATCTGTATTTGAAATACAAGATAAACAAGAAGCAAGGCGCTACTTCGCACTTCCTCAAGACAAGAAAATCATCTTAATGGTTGCGGGGAAATTGAATGACCCAATTAAAGGATTCAATTATTTGCGAGAAGCACTATCGCACATAGACAATAAAGATGAAGTGTGCCTTTGCCTGTTTGGAAACATAAAGAAAGCGCCGGACTTTTTAGAAAACATCCCGGTGCAGGTCGTCTTGATGCATCCGTTATCCGACACCTCTGATTTAGCCAAACTATACGCAGCGGCTGATGTAACGGTGGTGCCCTCTCTCTATGAGACCTTCGGACAAACCCTCTCCGAGTCATTGGCTTGCGGTACTCCGATTGTGAGTTTTGATAATAGTGGTCAAACGGATATTATTGTACACAAGGGAAACGGCTATTTGGCGCGATGGAAAGATGCACATGATTTGGCTGACGGAATAGAATTCGTGCTGTCACAATATTTCGACAAAAACAAGTTGCGTGAATATGCAATTGCACATTTTTCCGAAGCGGTGGTCGCCCGTCAATATATAGACCTTTATCAATCGCTGTTGCAATGAAAATTACCATTATCACCATCACATATAATGCGGAGCGGTGGTTGGAAAAGACCATGCGGAGCGTTTTAGGGCAGACGTGCAAGGATTACGAATACCTGATTATCGACGGCGCATCAACAGACAACACTTTGGAAATCGTGAAACGCCTGGAACCGGCATTCGAAGGACGGCTTATCCGGCAATCCGAACCGGACAAAGGACTTTATGACGCGATGAACAAAGGTCTTGCACGCGCCAAAGGCGAATTCGTGTGGTTCATCAATGCAGGGGACGAAATCTATGCGCCGGAGACTTTGGCGCATGTTGTGGCTGCGGCAACGGCTGAAACGGACATCGTTTACGGCAAATCCTGCGTTATCAATGCCGCCGGTGAAAAAGTGGGCGAACACCACAAAAAGACACCCGCCGATTTGCAACGCAACCATTTGCTGAACGGTCTTGTGGTAAGCCACCAGGCAATCATTGTCCGCCGGCAAATTGCTGCACCGTACGACCTGCAATACCGCATCAGCGCTGATTATGACTGGGTGATAAAAGCCGTTTCGGTTTCCCGCCGGAATTGTTATCTGGACGAGCCGCTATGCAAGTTTCTGACGGAAGGTGTGAGCAAGAAACAACGAAAACGCTCATGGGAAGAGCGTTTCGTTATCATGCGGCGGCATTTTGGTCTTTTCCGCACACTTTGGGCGCATTTTGTCATTGCGCTCAAATATCCTTTCTCCACTAAATATTAGCGCGTATATCCACAAGTTCTTTGCGGACGCGTTCGAGAATCGCGGCAGCACGCTGACGGACGTCGGAGTTCTTCGTGTCGCCCGCCAATTCGCGGCGGATAGCATCAATGCGGGTAATCTTCAGTTCATCACGGATGTACTTTATGCGGCGGATAAATTCTATGTCCGCCAAGGTGTAGTACCTGTTTCCGTGTCCGTCCTTGCGCGGACTGAGTTTGGGGAACTGACTTTCCCAATAGCGCAAGGTGGAAGCCGGAAGTCCGGTCATTTCCTTCGCTTCCGCCAACGAATAATACTCTCTTGTTATTTCAGTTTCCATACTATCTACCTTGTCTTGGGGTTCTCTCGGGCTTTTCTCGGGCTTTTGTCTCGGTTCGTTGCCGTCCTTTTGCCGTCCTTTTGCCGTCTTTGGCTCGTTAAGGGTGGTGTTGTCGGAAGTTACTTTCCGATTTTCAGTGTTGCGCCGGCGCGGATGTTGTCAGATTTGAGTCCGTTCCAGGTTTTTATCTGCTTGACAGAGACATGGAACTTGGCTGCAATGCCGCCCAGCGTGTCGCCATTTTTGATTTTATAGTACGTGACGCCGTTCACAGAATAGCCGCCATTCAGGCTGGTCTGCTGCGCAAGGTCAATCTCGTCGCGGCGGTTATTGATGAGTTCGTCGGCGCGGTAAGCAAGAATCACCTGCTGCTGGTCGATATAATCGGTAACGCGGTCTGCAGGCAGGCAGAGCGAGTACATTTTGTTGCCCGGAATAACATCCTTGGCGTATTGCGGATTGAGACGGCGCAGTTCGTCCAGTTCGATTCCCAAAATCTCGCTGATCTGGAGCAAGTGCTGACGGACGTTGGTTTGAATGGTGTCGGTCTGCATGGTCATTTCAATCGCCTCGGGGCAAATGCCGTGGAGGTCGGCATAGTTCATGGCGTACGCCGCAGCGATGAAGATCGGCAAGTAGCCGCGTGTTTCGCGCGGGAGGAAAGGATAAATCGACCAGAAGTCACGCTTTCCGTCAGCGCGGTGAATGGCTTTGTTGACATTGCCGGGGCCACAGTTATAGGCCGCGATGGCCAGATTCCAGTCGTTGAACATATTGTAAAGCGACTTGAGGAACAGGCAAGCGGCTTCGGTGGATTTGATAGGATCCATGCGTTCGTCCACCAACGAATTGACCTCCAAACCATAGAGGCGGCCTGTTGAAGGCATGAACTGCCACAAACCTGCAGCTCCCGCGCGGGAGTGCGCCTGCGGGTTGAGGGCAGATTCGATAACAGGCAAGTAGCAAAGCTCGTAGGGCAAATCGTTGCGTCCGAGTACATCGTAGAAGAGCGGGAAATAATACGCCGCCTTGCGCTGCAGGCGCGCGAGCTGCTTCGGGCTGTTCTTGACGTAACGCAGGATGAATGCCCGCACGACAGAGTTGTAAGGCATTTCGATAATGAAAGGCAACGCCTGGAGACGCGCTTTGTACACGGAGTCGGGCAACTCCGCGAGGGTAGTGTCACGCGAGCAAGCGATGGTGTCGAGTGTGGCGATGGTGCGGTCAAAGACGACGGTATCTATCACCAACGAGTCCAACGGCACAGCGGCGATATTCAGCGTGTCGCCCTCTGCGGGCTGCTCCGCCGCCAAGGTGTCCGCCTTGAGCGTGGCGTTAATCGAATCGTTCTGCTGCGCAAAGAGCGTACATGTGCACAAGCAGGCAAAAATCAGTGAAAATGCAGTATGTTTCATATTTGTCATCAGAATCTAATTGCGAGTTTCAGTTCTGCCGAGCGGCGCTGCTCCGAATCGAGGTAAATCTGCGGTTCAATATTGAGCGAGAGCTCGTCAGAGATGTCAAAGTCAAAAAGTTGGGCATCCACGTAGGCATCGATAATGGACAGCGCATAGACCAAAACCGCCACTACGATAGAAATGTCGCGATAACGGCGGTAAGTGTTCTGGCGGTCTTGCAGGATGTTGGTGTAGTTGGTTTCTCCGCCGAGACGCTCGATGGTATAGCCCTCGGGCAGAATGGCGTTGTAGGACTTCAGCGGGTCAGAAGAGAGGTGACCGGCATCCTGAACGATGTCACGGTAGGCCTCTTTGTAAGCGGTGTACTTCTCGTTGTTCCACGCGATAGCGAAGCCGCAGCCCATGAATCCGCCGTAAACGATAGGCAGTTTCCAGTAACTGCGGTTGTATATCTGCCCGAGTCCCGGCACGATGACGCCAAGCCAGACCGACTTGAGCGGGTCGGGTTTCCACGTCAGTTCGGCGGCTTTGAGAACNCGGCTCAACGACAATGATGGTGTCGTTGGACTGCACGGCGGTCGAGTCAGGTGTTTGCGCGTGTGCGCACAGCGCCGCGAACAATAACAATATGGTCAGAATACGTTTCAATTAAGGCGTTCGATTAGTTCGTTCAAGTCTTTTTCGTTGCGGAAAGCGATGGATATTTTGTGTCCGGAAATCTTGACAGCACGTCCGAATTTCTCGCTGAGGGCTTTGGTTTGCTGCGGGAAATCGGCTTTGGGCTGTTTTTTCGGAGCCTTCGGGAGCGGCGATTTGGCAAGCTCCTCGACTTTGCGGACGCTCAGGCCTTCGGTCAAAACGCGTTTGTAAAGGGCGAGCTGCTGCTCCGTGGAATCCGAACCGAGAATAGCACGTGCGTGCCCCATGTCGAGTTTCTTCTCCTTGATGCCGAGCTGAATCTCTGCGGGCAACTTCAGGAGACGGAGGTAGTTTGCAATGGTGGCGCGTTTCTTCCCGACGCGTTCGGACATCTTCTCCTGCGTAAGGCTGTATTCCTCCATGAGGCGCTGGTAAGCAAGCGCGATTTCAATGGGATCCAAGTCTTCGCGCTGAATATTCTCGATGAGCGCCCACTCCATGACCTGCTCGTCTTTGGCAGTGCGGATATAAGCCGGAATAGTCTTCAGTCCGGCCTTTTTGGCGGCGCGGAAACGGCGTTCACCGGCGATAATCATGTACGTGCCGTCGTCGTTTTTGCGCAGGGTAATAGGCGAAATGACGCCGTGTTCGCGAATCGAATCCGCCAACTCTTTGAGCGCTTCCTCGTCAAAGGAACGCCGCGGCTGGTTGGGATTCGCCACGATTTTGTTCAGTTCGACCTCGTTAATGCTGCTTCCGCCGCGTATTTCCAAGTGGTTTGTTTCAATGAGGGCGTCCAAGCCGCGCCCCAGTCCTGTAGTTATCTTACTCATCTCAAAATCAGTTCTTTAGCAAGGTTTGTATAGTTTTTTGCTCCTTTCGAGCCCGGGTCGTAATCGATGACACTCAAGCCGTGGCTTGGGGCTTCGCTGAGACGTACGTTGCGGTAAATGACCGTATTGAAGACCAGGCTTCCGAAGTGGCGTTTGACCTCTTCATAGACCTGATTGCTCAGGCGCAGGCGGTTGTCGTACATCGTGAGGAGGAAGCCCTCAATCTGGAGACTCGGGTTGAGGTTCGACTTGATTATCTTGATGGTGTTGAGCAGTTTGGCAATGCCCTCCAGCGCGAAGAACTCGCACTGAACGGGGATAATCACGCTGTCGCTTGCCGTGAGGGCGTTGATGGTAATAAGCCCCAACGACGGCGAACAGTCAATCAAAATATAATCGAAACTTTCGCGCACCTGATTCAGGACGTTTTTGAGGCGTTCCTCGCGGTTGTCCAGGTCGCGTATTTCTATTTCTGCACCGACCAAATCGATGTGACTCGGAATGAGTTTGAGGTTTTCAATGCCTGTATCCACGATGGCCGTATGCGGGTCTATTTCGCTGACAAGGCACTCATATACTGTGCGCTCCAGGTTGCGTATGTCAATTCCCAAGCCGGACGAGGCGTTTGCCTGCGGATCTGCGTCCACAAGCAGCACTTTTTTGCCCTCTTTTGCAAGCCCTGCGGCAAGGTTGATGGCGGTGGTGGTTTTGCCGACGCCGCCTTTCTGGTTAGCGATAGAAATAATCTTACTCATAGTTTGTCCATTATCTGTTGTTCAGTAATTTGTTTGCAGGCGAAGTTGCCGTAGCGGCAGTGATTCATGCCGTGCATCGTGCACGGGCGGCATGCCAGTCCGGCAAGTTCCACGCAGTCTTCCGGCTTCTGTTTCCAGCCGTAGAAGCCCATCTTCCTGTGCGTGCCGCACCAAATGGTCACGGTGCGCAGCCCGACCAACGAAGCGAGGTGCTGGTTGGCGGAGTCCATGCAAAGCATGACATCCAGTTGCCGCATCAGTTCCAGTTCTTCCGCGAGCGGGAGTTTGCCAGCCACGCTTACGACGTTTTCGTTCAAGTCCGCCCACTGTTGCAGCAGTTCGCACTCGACCGTGCCTGCTCCGAACAGGAAGATTCGCGTTCCGCGCCGGCTGCTTAATTGGGCAAGGAGGTTCTTTATCGTGCCGTAAGACAGGATGTTCGTTTTTGACTTTGCGAACGGCGCCAAGCCAATCCATGTGCCGTGTTTCTCGCCAAAGCGTTCGACCACTTCGTCGCCTGCGCGGTGGTTAACCGGCAGAGCTTTGAACTGTTCGTCCGTCTGCAAACCCGCCCTGCGGAACGTGTCCGCATAGCGCTCAAACTCCGTGGGAAGAACCTTGTCGCGGCGGACGCCGAGTTTTGTAATCGCCCACTTCTCAAAACGCCCGTAACTGACAACGCTGTTTTTGACACCGTGAAGCCGGAAGAGCAGACGCAAAACCCGTGTACGCAAAACGTTCTGAAGGTCAATGCCCTTGTCTATATTATAGGTTTTCAGTTCGCGGAAAAGCCGCAGCAGGCTTTTGAGACTTCCGTCGCCCAGATCGACTTCGTGGAAATAGACGTTGTCCAACCCGTGAAACATCGCGTGCAGACGCTTCTTGGCAACAATCACGAAAGTGTCATCCGGCTGCAAACGGGCAGCGGACTCCAAAACCGGCACGGTCATTGCGACATTACCGACAGACTGAAAGCGCAATACAAGGTACGTCATGGCTTTTGTTTTCCTGTTTTCGGGTTCTTAATCTCCCACAGCCAAGCGATATTCAGACTCAGTTCCATCGGGTTGGAACGGCTGAAATAATCGCTTGTTTTGTTTCCGAACAGCGTTCCGAAACTGTAATTATAGCGTGCTTCGAACTGATATAACCCAGCGTTTTGCGTACGGCAGTAGAAGCCCAGTCCGCCGGTTATTCCCCAGTCAAAACGGTTGTCTATGGAGGCGTACTGATGCACCGAGGTGGTGGATTTATCGCCCTTACCGCCGTTGTCGCTGATGCAGTAGCCGATTTGCGGACCAACGTTCACGAAGCCGCGCCAGGTCTTGCTGCCGAAGTAAATGTGCATCAAGAAGGGTATTTCCAAATAGTGCAGGCGTCTGGTGTAACTAACGGCCGCCGTGCTGTCCGTGGCGGAAGCACTTTCGTGCCAGCCGCGCTGCAGGTAATTCAGTTCGACCTGCACGGCACAGCATTTCTGCTCGCTGTAACGGAAGACAAAGCCGCCGTTTCCGCTGAGAATACATGCGCTTGTAATGGGCGACATATTGTCCACCTCAGGCGTAAAAGAGACCGTCGAAGCGGTTATGCCGCCGTGCACGCCGACATACATTTCCGGCCGGCGCAAACGCGGCTGCGCTGTTGCACAAACAGCGACAAACAGCAATAATCCTATGTGAAAAAATCGCTTCAAAATGGAGGATTACTTCCTGATTACAGCGACTTTGGTGTTGATATAACCGCCTTCTTCGCTGACTTTCTCAAACTTCATATCCGACTGCAGTCCGAAATACTCTTTGCCTTGCAGCCATGCCACGAGTTGGCGTGTGATATCATAACCGAGCAAGTCAAACCGCGGCAAGTCCGTGCCGTGTTCGTGTTTAAAGTACGTGTCGAACATGCTCTCGTAGTGCGCCAAGTCGGCGGGAACGTCCGTTGCGAAAACCGAAGTATAAATCTGCGGCAGAAGAATCTTCTCTTTCTGCCACGAGTACTGGCTGTACATCGTTACGTGGTGTCCGGCTTTGCCGTTCAGCACGTGCGGCAGGAGCAACTGCAGGTTACTGAATTTCTCGGTGTTGAAAATGATGACATTCTCCATGCTATCCTTGAACGCCTTGCTTACGGAGTCTGTCAGGATATCATGTACGGAGATGCGTGTCACCGACATATCGCGGTTACGGACTGCCTGCCGGAACTCCCGCACAGAGTAGGGAATATCCGCTTCTTTGGCATCCACAAACACGAAGTTCACGCTGTCTTTGTAGGGCTCAAAATAGTCCGCCAACGCTTTCGCCTCATTCTTCACGTCGGGATTAAACTGCATGAGGAAGGGGTTGTTGCCGATGTTCTTGACCTTGTTTGTAAAAGGAATGAGTACCGGCACGGAATCCCGCTTTGCGAAGTTCGCCAGCGCCTCGACCTGTGTCGGATAAGCCGGGCCAATAATGGCGTCCATGCCATACAAGGCACTATCTTCGACCAACCGGTTAATCGCCATTTCGGTTTTACCGATGTCGTACACAAACAGTTCAAAGGGCTGCGTTTGCTGCAGGTCGTTGACGGCGAGCAATACGCCCTCATAGAACTCAACAAAGCGTTCCATGCCGGGGTCGCGCAGCGCCAAATCCGCCTGCAAGGGCAGCAGCACAGCAATCTTCAAGGCTTGCACGGTGTCAGCCGGAAGAGAAACCGTGTCCGCCGGCGCAGTTACCGTGTCAACAGGCACGACCGCCACCGTATCCTGCTGTACCACAGGTGCTTCCGGCGCAGCAGAAGCCTCTGATGCTTCCGGCACTGCCGGAGCTTCAGGCATCGCCGAGACATCCAAAGCGGGCTTTGCTTCCACCGGCTTTGTCACCTCGGGAGCGATGTCCTTCGCCGGAATGAGAATGGTCTCGGCGTAATGGAGTCCGCGCTCTTTGAGCTGCGGATTCCACTTGATTATTTCCTCCTGTGTGACGCCGAAGTTCACGCTTACGCGATACAGACCGATGCTTTTCGGCACTTGATACCGATAAACAATCTGTCCGTTTATTGTGTCCGTAGGATACGGCAGCAGTTCCGCCTTGAGGGGCGAAACCAGTGCACACAGACACAGCGCGAGCAAGCGTAATGATTTTTTCATTTTTCTATTGTTTTTTTAGCCGAGCCAACGGACGTAGCAGAAGTCCATGCGATGCGGCAGCAAATCGTGCTTCGGGAACATACGTACGCAGAACTTCATGCCACCGGCGTAGTTCAGTTGGTACGTTCCTTCGTAGAACATGTGCGAGCCTTCCGCCTTGACGAGCTCCAACGGCATGGTTGCATACAGTTTGTCGTTGTTGTGGAGCGAGGTGCGTACCACCACCAGTTCCAGACCAATGCCTTTGTCGTTGAGGTCTTTAACGTCTATTTCCGCTTTCACGGTGTATTTGTCACCTACGTTCGGAGCGGGCGTGCCAGCTTCGGGTACATTGAGCGAAACGAGTTCAATCTTGTCCCAATGTGCAGCGACATTCTCTTTCCATGCGGCTAATTCTTTGGCCTTCTTGTAATTGTCAGCCATAAGCATCGCATGACGCTTTGCCAGTTTGTTGTAGAATTTAGCGAAGTAATCGTCCATCATGCGCTTGGTCGTGAAGCGGGGGGTAATCTTTGTCACGCTGTTCTTGATGGCCTGAATCCATTCGGGAGAATAGCCTTTCGAGTTCTTAGCGTAGTACATCGGGATGATTTCCTTCTCGAGCATGTGATAAATCGTTGCCGCATCAAGCTGGTCTTGGTGAGCCTGATTCTCGTAGGTGCGCTCTTCGGTGAGTGCCCAGCCAGCGCCTTTCACATAGCCTTCGTACCACCAACCGTCCTTTACGGAGAAGTTCAGCACGCCGTTCATTTGCGCTTTTTCGCCGGATGTTCCGGAAGCCTCCAACGGACGGGTCGGCGTGTTCAGCCAGATATCCACACCCGAAACGAGACGTTTCGCGAGACGCATGTCATAGTTCTCCAGGAAGATAATCTTGCCGAGGAACTGCGGCATACGGCTGATTTCGATAATACGCTTGATGAGATCCTGTCCGGCTTTATCAGCGGGGTGCGCCTTACCAGTGAAGAGGAACTGAACGGGATAACTCGGGTTGTTAACCAGTTTGTCCAGACGCTCCAAATCCGTGAATAGCAGATGTGCACGTTTATAAGTTGCGAAACGACGTCCGAAACCGATAATCAGGTTGTTCGGGTTCATGTCCGCCAACGCGCGGAGAATGCGTGCGGGGTCGCCTTGAGACTTCATCCAGTCCTCGCGGAACTGTATGCGGATATAATCAATCAGTTTATTCTTCAGCTCCATACGAGTTGCCCAAATCTTCTCATCGGGGATATCGTTGTACGCTGCCCACATGGCGAGGTTGGACTGATCGTGATACCATTTTTTCGGGAAGGATTCGAAATAAACTTTCTTCCACTCGGAAGCCGCCCAAGTCGGCATATGCACGCCATTCGTTACGTAATCCACGTGCAACTCTTCGGGGAAATAGCCAGGCCATACAGGTGCAAACATCTTCTTGCTGACTTCGCCATGCAGCCATGACACACCATTTGCCTCCTGACAGGTGTTCAGTGCGAATACTGACATCGAGAACTTTTCGTTCTTGTCCTCGGGGTTCTGGCGGCCGAGACCGATGAGGTCATTCCACTCGATTCCCAATTTCTTCGGGTATTCGCTCATATATTTGTAGAAAAGACCTTCCTCAAAGTAATCGTGTCCAGCGGGCACGGGTGTGTGACAAGTGTACAGACCTGACGCACGTACAACCTCTTTCGCCTGGTCAAAGGTCAGACCCTCCTCTTGTACAAGGTCAACGAGACGCTGCAAGCCCATGAGCGCAGCATGTCCCTCGTTGCAGTGGTAAACATCCTTCTTGATGCCGAGTTTCTTGAGCGCGAGCATACCGCCGATACCAAGCATAATCTCCTGCTTGATACGGTTCTCCCAATCGCCACCGTAGAGTTGGTGGGTAATCTGACGATCCCACTCACTATTGAGTTCATTGTCCGTGTCCAGCAGATATAAGTCGATACGACCTACTGCCACTTTCCACAAATATGCGTGTACGAAACGGTCGGGATAAGGAACATCAATCACCATCGGAGAGCCGTCCTCGTTCTTCATCTGTTCAATCGGCAAGTTCTGGAAGTTCTGCGCCTCATAGTTCGCAATCTGCTGACCTTCCGGCGAGAGCGTCTGTGTGAAATAGCCGTAGCGATACAGGAAACCAATGGCCGTCATATCCACGTTGCAGTCCGAAGCCTCTTTCAGGTAGTCACCGGCAAGGATGCCCAGGCCACCGCTGTAGATTTTCAGCACATGTGTCAGACCATACTCCATCGAGAAATACGCGATTGAGGGTTTGCTGTTGTCCTTCGGTTCGTCCATGTAAGCACGGTACGAAGCGTAGATCTCATTCAGTTTTTGCATGAAGAAACGGTCATTGCTCAACTCTTTCATGCGGTCGTAACTGATGATGTTCAGCAGCATAACCGGGTTGGATTGTGCGCGGTGCCACTCATCAAGGTCGATGTCGCGGAAGATGTTCTTCGCGTCGGAGTTCCACACCCACCAGAGATTATACGCAATCTCTTGTAATTTTTTCAGATTTTCCGGCAGGTTTGCACGAACAGTTACTTCGTGCCATGCCGGCTGGTTTGCATTACTTACTTTTACTTGCATTGTTGTATTGTTTTTATTATTTGTTTTCGTTTATTTAGGCAGGTCTCTTCCCGCCATATTCCTCCATTTTATTAAAAATCGCGCAAAAGTACAAAAAAAAAATTGAATGTGCAAATTTTTTTGTGCTTAATCTGTAATGTGTAATGTATAATGAACAAAAAAGTGCGGAAAAATCATACTTTTTTTGTATAATTGCATTTTTTTTTGTACTTTTGCGGTCGCTTTTGGCGAAAAGATGCCTTCAGGCCATGAATACAATAGGAGAACATATGCGTTTTACGGACTTCGGCGAGTCTCACGGCGTTGCCGTGGGAGGCGTGCTTGACGGTGTGCCATCACGCTTCAAGATAGACTTTGATGCCATTGCGTATGACCTTGACCGTCGCGCCGGACGTGTCGGCGGGCTTGCCGTTTCGGCGCGCGCCCAAGCAGAGCAGGACGAGGTGGAATGGTTGAGCGGGGTGTTAGACGGCGTGACGCTTGGTTCGCCAATAGCATTCATTATCCGTAACACGGACGCCCGTCCGGAAGATTACGAAGCGCTGAAGGACGTTTATCGCGAAGGGCACGCTGACAAGGTGTATGAGCAGAAATACGGCATTCGTGACTACCGCGGCGGCGGGCGGGCTTCAGCGAGCGAAACAGTGGCACGCGTAGTAGCGGGCAGCATTGCCAAACAGCTTTTGGCGCAAGAGGGTATTCATGTGGAAGGGACGTTGGTGCAAGTGGGAGAGGA
>CAJOFV010000037.1 GCA_905233925.1 Paludibacteraceae bacterium | reverse complement strand
TAGATGCCGAAGAGTTTGCGCTGGGAGATGTTCGACTTCTTGCCGAAGATCTTGCCGGAGGCGGATTGAATGGGGTCTTGATAGGATACTTGGGACATAGTTGTTGGGGTTAAAAACGTTAAATTGTTAAGCTGTTAAATTGTTTTTATTTTGCGGAGGTCTCGTGGATACAGTCCGTGTATGTTGTGTTAATCTTATGTTAATGTTGTGTTAATCCTGTGTTGGAATAACGTATTTCAAAAACGATTGCAAAGGTACAATAATTTTTTGAGATATGCAAATTTATTTGCGGAAATCATGTGGAAAAATGGATTTTGATGAGGTTTTGATGAGGGTTTCTGCAAAAATGGTAGATATTTGAGGGATTTATGTTTGTGTATCTCAAAAAAAAGTAGTAATTTTGCACCGAAATTCAAATGACTAAATTTGAAAATGTGAAAATGTGTAAATGCGGAAATAATTAAAACAATAATAGCTATGCAAAACTTTGATTATCAGACACCGACACGTCTTATTTTTGGTGAAGGCGTAGTAGAGAAACTGCAGAAAGTGATGAGCGCTTTCGGCAAGAAAGTACTCCTGACTTACGGCGGAGGAAGTATAAAGAAAATACCGGCTTTCAGAGGTAAAGCAGGCAGTTTGTATGATTATGTGCGGGAGACGCTGAAGGATTTTGAGGTGGTGGAACTGAGCGGGATTCAGCCGAATCCGAAATATGATCCTTCGGTATTGGAAGGTGTGCGGTTGTGCAAAGAACATAAGGTAGATGTGATCCTTTCGGTCGGCGGCGGAAGTGTGCTGGATTGCTCGAAGGCGATTGCTGCGGGCGCTTGTTATGACGGCGATCCGTGGGATCTCATTTCGTACAAAGTGAAAGCACAGGCAGCTCTGCCGATTGTGGATATTATCACGTTAGCGGCTACAGGAAGTGAGTACGACTGCGGCGGAGTTATTTCCAGAACGGAGACAAATGATAAGATCGGTTATTTGGATCGGCACTTGTTCCCTGCCGTTTCGTTCCTGGATCCGACATATACCTTCTCGGTCAGCCGGAAACAGACCGCAGCCGGTATTGCGGACGCGATGAACCACACCATAGAGCAGTAGAGGACGCGACGCTGCTGAATGACGGTTTCTGCGAGTCGATGTTGCGTAGCCTCATGGCGAACGGACGCAAGTGTATTGAGAACCCGGAGGATTACAAGGCGCGCGCAGAGATGATGCTCGCTTGTACGTATGGTTGCAACGGTATTCTGGCGCTCGGTAATAGCGAGAGCGGATGGCCTTGCCACGGCATCGAACACGCTTTGAGCGCATATTACGATATCACGCATGGCGAAGGTCTGGCGATTATTACGCCGCGTTGGATGAAGCATATCCTGAACGAGCACACCTTGCCGCGGTTCGTTAAGTACGGCGTAAATGTGTTCGGTATTGACGTTTCGCTGGACGAATGGACGATTGCAAACAAGGCGATTGAGGCGACATATGCGTTCTTTGAGTCGATCGGCATTCCGATGCACCTGCGCGAAGTGGGAATTGACGAGAGCCGGCTGGACGAGATGGCACATCATATCGCTGTGAATGAGGGACTTGAGAATGCTTATGCGGCTCTGATCGAGAAGGACATCAAAGAGATTTTGGTGGCAAGTTTGTAAGATGAGAAAGATTTTAATCTTTGCCTTTGCGGCAGTCACTTTTGCAGCATGCAATAAATCCGATATGAAAATGACAAATGACCAATTACAAATGACAAATGCTTTGCTGGTTCGTATCGCGGAGATCGAGGTGAATGAGGGATATTTGGAGGAATATCTCGCGGCGGCGCATAACGTGGGCACGAAGTCTGTGGAAAGTGAAGAGGGCGTGATCTGTATCTTCCCGATGCAAGTTAAGGACGCGCCGAACACAATCCGTATTGTGGAGATTTACCGCGATGATGAGGCTTATCAGGCACATTTGCAGACTCCGCATTTCCTCGAATACAAACAAGGCACGCTGCATATGGTTAAGTCCCTGCGACTCGTAGCAACCGAACCGCTCGCACCGGAAGCTATGCCGCTGATTTTTAAGAAGCTATGAGAAAAATTTTAACCCTTGCTTTGGCTGTATTGTTAGTTGCATGCAGCCCAAAGCAACAGACAGAAACAAGAGATATGAATCAACTTTCGTTTACAACGGAGCAGGCAGCGTGGATGAGTGCTATCGCTTGCGATGAGGCAAAGGGCGACCTTGTAGCACTTGAGTCGGCTATTCATAACGGCTTGGAAGCCGAGTTGACGGTTAGTCAGATCAAGGAAGCCCTCTCGCAGTTGTATGCTTATACGGGTTTTCCGAGAAGTCTGAATGCGCTGGGCGTTTTGCAGCGCGTTATCGGCGACCGTCAGGCAAAAGGTGTGAAGGTTATTATGGGCGAGGATGCCAATGCTCTGCCTGACGATTATGATGCGCTCGAGCGTGGCACTGCAGTGCAGACGCAACTGACCGGCAAACCTTTCAATTATGAGTTTGCTCCGGCTACTGATTATTATCTGAAGGCGCACTTGTTCGGAGATATTTTTGCCCGCGATAACTTGACGTATGCCGACCGTGAGTTAGTGACCGTTTCTGCGTTGAGCGGTCTCGAAGGCGTGGAACCGCAACTGAAAGCACACATCGCTGGCGCACGCAATATGGGTGTGACCGAAGAGCAGTTGCAAGGTATTGTGGTGGCTCTCGCGGCGAATGGTCTTTTGGCGGAGACCGGACGGTTGGCTGGATTGCTTGAAACGGAATGGCCGCAAGGCAAATCAAATGATGCTTACGCGCAGTATTTCACAGGACAGAGTTTCTTGCAACCGTATTTCGGCGGCGTTGCGAATGTGACGTTCGAACCGCGTTGCCGCAATAACTGGCATGTTCACCACGGAGCCGTGCAAGTGCTGATCTGCGTGAGCGGCAAGGGTTGGTATCAGGAATGGAACAAACCCGCTGTTCCGCTTACTCCTGGAACGGTGATTGCTATCCCCGAAGGCGTCAAACACTGGCATGGAGCCGCAGCAGATTCGCGGATGCAGCACCTCGCCATTCATACCCAAGAGCAACCGGGCGCCACGAACGAATGGCTCGAATCCGTTAGCGATAAGCAATATAACCAACTGATTACGTTTTAATCCTTATAAAATTGATAAATCTATAAGGGAAAACAGGTTGCAAATTAAGAAATAGTGGTCTGCACTAAAGAAAAAGCACCTGGCGCTTGTATGCGTCAGGTTTTTTTTGTACCTTTGCAGCATAATTTAATAACCCTATCAAATAAGGTACACAATGTATAAATTAGGTATCGACATAGGCAGCACGACCATTAAGATGGCGCTAATCAAACTAGAAGGTCAAAAGACAAACGACCGTCCTTCGGACTCAAAGCCGGTAGTTCTGGCAACCGAATACAGGCGCCATAACGCCGAACCGATGAAAGTCGGACAGGAGATGATGGAAGGGATCTTACAGCGTAGCGGTCTTACAGTGAGCGAAGCGAACGGTCTAACAGCAACGCGGTCTAACAGTCCGCAGGACGGTCTGTATATCGGCATTACCGGTTCGGTGGGAATGGGTTGTGCGCAGCGGCTTGGTGTGGGTTTTCATCAGGAGGTGATTGCGGCAGCGGAGGTTGTCAGGCAGTTGTATCCGTCAGTTCATACGCTGGTGGACATAGGCGGCGAGGACAGCAAGATGATCTTCTTTGAGTCAGTTCGCGTGCCTGATATGCGTATGAATGGCAACTGTGCCGGCGGAACGGGCGCGTTCATCGACCAGACGGCTACTTTGCTCGGCGTGGATGTATCCGAACTGAACGATCTGGCTGCACGTGCCGAACATATCTATCCGATAGCGTCGCGTTGCGGTGTATTCAGCAAGACGGATATACAGAATCTTATCTCCCGTTCGGTAAGCAAAGAGGACATTGCCGCATCGATGCTCCATGCCGTTTCGATGCAAGTGGTGAGTGCGCTGGCACGCGGAACAGAAGTGCACCCGAAGATATTCCTTTGCGGCGGACCTTTTGCATATATCCCCGAACTGCGCAAGCACCTTTTGCGGGCGTTGGATATGACAGAAGAAGATTGCATTGTGCCCGAATATACGCAGTACATTCCTGCTATCGGCACAGCTTTGTTAGCTGACGGCGAAACGTTCACGTGCGAGCAGGCGCGTACATTATTCAATTCCGACCATTGCTCGGCAGTAGCTGTATCCGGCACACTGCCTCCGCTGTTTGACGGCGAGGAGGATTATCGGCAATGGCTATCCGAGAAACAGAAGAAGTACGGTCACAACACAATAAACTCTCAACTTAACAACTTCTCTCAACTCTCCGTACCTTCAGATCGTGCCCTCGGGCAAAGAACTCTCAACTCCAAACTCTATTTAGGCGTAGATAGCGGCAGCACAACCACCAAACTTGTATTGATTGACGAAAAAGGGCAGTTGGTGTTCACGGACTACAGTTACAACAACGGCAACTCGTTGCAGGCTTTTCATAGTGCTTTGCAGCGGATGCGTGATACGCTGGGGCAGGATATAGAGATAGCCGGCAGTTGTTCAACGGGTTACGGCGAGCAGTTGCTCAAGACTGCCTTCCGTCTGGATCACGGCATAGTGGAAACAATGGCACATTTTATGGCAGCCAAACATTTGCAGCCGGAGGTGTCGTTCGTGCTGGATATAGGCGGGCAGGATATGAAAGCAATCTTCGTGGAGAACGGCAGTATTCAGCGTATTGAAATCAACGAAGCCTGTTCATCGGGTTGCGGCAGTTTTATCATGACTTTTGCGCGGCAATTAGGTTATGAGGTAAGCGATTTTGCACATATGGCAACACTGGCGCAACACCCGTACGACCTTGGTACACGTTGCACGGTGTTTATGAACAGCAAGGTCAAACAAGCCATGCGCGAAGGTGCGCAGGTGGATGATATAGCCGCAGGATTCAGTTATTCGGTTATCAAGAACTGTCTGTACAAGGTGCTCAAACTGCAATCGTTTAATCAGTTGGGCGAACATATCATGGTGCAAGGCGGCACGTTCCGCAACCACTCGGTTGTTCGCGCCCTGGAGATCCTCACCGGCAAAGAGGTCGGTTTTGGTCCGATCCCCGAACTGATGGGTGCTTACGGATGCGCGTTGTATGCGAAAGGAGGTCAACTATGAAACTGAACGAATTACTGCAATCTGACCATTTCGAGGAGAAAGAAGAGATTTGTCCCGGTTGTCAGAACCATTGCCAAGTGCGCGTCTATTCGTTTGCGAACGGGCGCCAGTACGTTTCCGGCAATAACTGCGAGCGCGTCTATTCCAACGAAGGCACCACCGCCCGAAAAGGCATCAATATGTTCGATGAGAAATATAAAATGCTCTTCCAACAACGCGTTCCAACAGCAATGCATTCAAACAGCGTCAGCGTTCAAACAGAGAGCGAAGCGAACGGTCAAACAGCGCAGCGGTCAAACAGCCCGCAGGGCGGTCTAACCATCGGTCTTCCCCGCGGCCTCGGTATCTACGAGAACTACCCGTTCTGGCAGACATTGTTCGGGTGCTGCGGCATTCGCGTGCGACTGAGCGGCACGAGCACGACGAAACTTTTTGACAAAGGTGTAAGGACGATTGTGGCGGACAATATCTGTTACCCTGCCAAACTGATGCACGGGCACATAATGGATCTTATCGAGAAACATGTTGACCGCATATTCTATCCTTGGGTAGTGTTTGAGCGCAAAGAGGACGAGCAGGCGAAGAACAGTTTCAACTGTCCGGTGGTCAGCGGCTATTCGGATGTGATAAAGAGTGCCATCAATCCTGAGAAGAACTATGGAATACCTTTGGATTCGCCTACTATCTCGTTTAAGGACGAAGTGCTGCTGCGTGCGTCGCTCGTAGAGTATTTGGCTACGCTCGGCATCAGCGAGCCTGCTGCCCAACATGCAGTCACTCAGGCAATTGCCGTACAACAGGATTATCTGAATACGTTGGAGCGAAGGAATATGCAAGTCTTCAACGAGGCGCGTGCTGCAGGCCGGATGGTTATCCTGCTGGCGGCACGACCATATCATATCGACCCGCTTATTCAGCATAAGATTGCCGACGCGGTTGCGGCGATGGGTATTGATGTAATCACGGAGAATGTGGCTGCGCACGAGGGGCAAGGCGTCTATGACGAACTGAACGCGATGGCACAATGGGCATACCCGAACCGCATTTTCAAGGCGGCACATTGGGTCGGAAACAGCCCGTACAACAACCTGCACATGGTCGAACTGACGTCTTTCGGTTGCGGTCCCGACGCGTTCATCTTGGACGAAGTGCGGGCAATCCTGTCCCGCTACGGCAAGAACCTCACCGTCCTCAAAATCGACGATGTGAACAATATCGGTTCACTCCGCCTCCGGATCCGCTCACTCGTCGAAAGCGTCAATGCCACCCCTCGAAATCCCGAAATATCGAAATCTCGAGATCTCGAAAACAAAGCGCCCTTCACCACCAAACCCTTCGAATCCTCCGACCGCGATCGCGTCATCTTAACCCCGTATTTCGCAGAAGGTTACAACGAGTTCCTGCCCACTATCTTTGCCTTGGCGGGATACCGCATCGAGTCGCTGCCTATGGCGACGCAAGAGGACGCCGAAGAAGGTCTGCACGTGGCGAACAACGACATCTGCTATCCGGCTACTATCGTGGTGGGTTCGATCATGCGGGCTTTGAAATCCGGTCGATATGACCTCTCGAAGACCGCCGTGGCAATCACGCAGACAGGCGGGCAATGCCGTGCGTCGAACTACTACGCGCTCATCAAAAACGCCCTTGTGGCGGCAGGCATGAGCCAAGTGCCGGTGATAGCCGTTGCCATCGGTCCAAGCCTCAAAAACAGCCAGCCGGGCTTTGAAATCAACTGGTTACACCTCATCCGTCCGACGCTGGAAGCGCTCTATTTCGCCGACGCGCTTGCCAAACTCTATTATCCTGCCGCTCCGCGCGAACGTATTCCCGGCGTGGCGCGCAAACTCTACGACCATTACCTCAACGCCGCGCAACCGCTCTTGGCGAAGCGCGACTACCGGGCAATCCGTCAACTCATGCGGGATGCCGCGGGCGCGTTCACGGACATGACAGACACCACCAAACAAGTGCCGGTGGTCGGTGTGGTCGGCGAGATATACGTCAAGTATAACTCATTCTCGAACCACGGCGTCGTCCGCTGGCTCATGGAGCACGGCGTGGAAGTAGTGCCGCCGGCGATCACGGGCTTCTTCTCAACCTCTATCCCTAACGCCTTCATCAACCGCGAGCAGCACATCCGCAAGGACGGTCTGAAACTATGGCAGGCAAAGCTCGTCAACCGCCTTTTGCTCCATTACGCCCATGTCTATGACCGTCTCTGCGGCGACTACCCGTTCTACAGGCCCTTCACGGATATCATGGACATCTGGTGCAAAAGCCGCCGTGTGATTAACTCCGCTGCGGACTTCGGCGAAGGATGGTTCCTGCCCGGCGAGATATGCGACCTGGCGGATCATGGCATCCACAAAGTGGTCTCGCTGCAACCTTTCGGCTGTATTGCGAATCACATCATCAGCAAAGGTATCGAGCGCCGTTACAAGGACCTTTATCCGCATCTGTCTTTGCTTTTCCTCGACTTCGATGCCGGCACATCCGATGCCAATATCACCAACCGTTTGCACTTTTTGCTGCAATAATTTGCACATGTCCGAAAAAAGTAGTACCTTTGCAGTCGATTTGCAGCAGATAGACTTAGGCTATTCTTAGGTTATTCATAGGAGATAGGTAGGTTTTTGGTAGCCTTTCCATAGGTTAGTCAGCAAACCACAGGTGCACCTCAGGCTATCCACAGACTGACTATTCACCATCCATCCGCCAAGTTTGGCAGAATAAAATGAACAAATCGTAAATACTTAAAAAAATAAATGATTAAATGGCAAATGATTAAATAGTAAATGATATTATGGCATCAGTAGTATTATCGCACCCGTTTGACGAAATCCACGGGGCATTGAGCAAGACCGACGACATCATCAACCGTCAGAAGAAGTACCGCGACGAACGCGGTCGGGTTATCATGGAAGGCAAGCAGGAAGCGTACGTCATGAAGCACCCGCGTGACTTCAAGAAGAACCCGCCCAAAGGAGCCGAACTTGCCAACCAGACCTGTTGGCTCGAAGCGTGCCGGCGCGCCTCGCAAATACTCTTCATCGCCCGCCTTGACCAACTCTCCGCTAACCTCACGCCCGCAGGTCAGCCCATCACCGTCTCGCCCGAAGACCTTGCCGCACAACAGGAAGCGCTTCTTGCCCAAGAACGTTTCCATCGCCAACTCAGTCGCATCCCCGACTACTACACCCCTGAAGAAGCCCGTGCACTCCTCGCCGAGTATAAAACCCGCTATCGCGCCCAACTACCCAACACGCGCGGCACGCACCCAGACCCGCAAGCCCCCATCAACCCCATTTCCGGCACAGGCCGCCGCTATTCCCAGTTCCCCGCCTTCCTCCGCGCCATCCTCTATCACACACTCAAATCCACCCTGTAGATCCTGTCCGCTCAACCCTGTCAAATCTTGGCGTTTGGTAACCACCGCTCTCCTTCGTCCATTAGCCCCGAATTTAATTCGGGTTCAAAGCGTCGTCCATTACATCGGTTCAAAATAATGGGGTCCCCGAGGAACAAAAATGCGGACTTTTATGTATAACAACTTTATTACTTCTGACCAATAAAGTTACTTAGAGGTTCAATATGTGCGACTTGGGTATATTTCTTTTTATGCAAGTCAATTGGTTGATCGAATGATATAGGTTTAATCGGATTAAAGAGGAAAACTGCATAATATGGCGCATTCTCGGCTGTGAAACCTTTGTCTTGAAGCGCTTTTGCTGTCCAAATCTGAAAACCTTTATTGATCTGCTTATATAATTTCGGCTCATTGCCGTTCGTGTGTAAGCATATATATCTAATGCGTTCAAATCCTTCTTTTACCAATAATGAACCTTTGGACTCGCCAGCGCGTACATACGTAATGCCTAATTGCATAGCGAGTGCTCTGTCTGTTTTTCGCATGTGGTTCACAAGAACTGTCGATTTCTTCTCCTCTATCGTGTCTGGGAGTGCATTCTCGCGAAGATCTTTCTGTGTATCCTCGGACATTGCAATCTTTGAACCGTAGGTATTTTGTTTTACATCTATCTGTTTGTCTAATTTGTGAACGTCCACAAATTTATAGGGAATCCTTTTCGATATGGCATCCATAGAGAATGTGGATGTATCTACAGAAAACTCAAAGTTATTATCGGGAGATGTGTTTGTAGCAATAACTTTCTCTTGGTAGAAAAGTCGGAAATCCTGATTTATCTCGTAGCCAATAGAGTTCCTTCCCAAGTCACGAGCAGCCAAAGCTGTTGTACCGCTTCCCATAAATGGGTCACACACGGTATCCCCTATGAAAGAAAACATCTTAATCAAACGCAACGGTAGTTCTTTGGGAAATACAGCAATATGCCTGTTTTGATGCTCTCCATTGAAATGCCAATGGGAAGAGAAAAAGGTGTTCCATTCCTCATCAGTCAGTTTAGATGCTTCTTTGGCTTCTTTGCTCACAGATGGTGCTTTGCCTTGTTTCTTAAATAGTAGGATGTGCTCGAAGTCAATCTTAACGATACCTCCACGCGGATAAGGATATGAACCCATGACTTTTGCTCCTCCGGTTGTGTGCATAGATGTCGGCTTCTGCCACACTATACTTCCCATGTAATCGAAGCCTAAAGCCTCACAGCAACGGATGATTTCCGAATGAATAGGAACAACTTTGTATCTGCCGTAGTATGTCGAGCGTGCAAATTGATCACCGATATTGATACAGAGACGGCAACCATCTTGTAAAATGCGGTAGCATTCTGCCCATACAGCATTTAGGTTGTTGATGTATTGTTCGTAAGTGTCGTTGAAACCGATTTGATTATCATTCCCGTAGTCTTTCAGTTGCCAATATGGAGGTGAAGTTACGACTAATTGCACCGACCCGTCGGCGATTTTTGACATGTAGCGGCTATCGCCATTTATGAGTTTGTGACGGGTTGGCATAGGAATTAAAACAAAGTATCAGATGATGTATGCGGCAGGGATGTAAAGTCCGAATTTTCGATATATTCAACTCTTATATTTCCCTCGTTCGGACAGTCAATTCGTTTGAGGTAATGTAATGTAATCTTTTCCTCTTGTCCTGTCATAACAGGCACATTAAGTATCTTATTAAAGTGTTTAACTTCTTTACCTGCGTTCTCTCTATCAGCGATAAATGCGGTATGATCATCCAATCGTTGCTTGATAGCCGCATTACAATTGTCAAGTTTAAGGGCTTGGATACTATCACGTGTAATCTTCTCAAATGCGGGGTCGATATCATAGCCACAACTATTGCGACCACAAAGAAGTGCCGCTTGCATTGTTGTGCCAGTGCCGAGGAATGGATCTAATACTACATCTCCACGTTGTGAGAACATGTTAATTAAACGATAGGGCACTTCAAACGGGTATGCAGCACTACGTTCTCGTGTTTGAGACTGCATAATACGCTGCTTAGTTCCTTTGATGTCCCATACGTCTGAAAACCACGTATTGCGTTCTTCCCAGAAGAATGAACTAAACATTCTATTCTCTTTTTCCTCGGCAGTTTTATAGCTACGTTTGTCGCCTTTGCGGAAGATAAGAATCCACTCGTGTTCCAACGTAACATACGCGCCACAAGGCAACATACCGCTACCCATAAATTTATTGGGAGCATTCGTCTGTTTGCGCCAAATAATATTGGGGAGGCCAACGAATCCTAACCCCAAACACGCCTTTGCAATACGGGAGTGATTGTTGTATAAGCTAAAGTTAGAGTTGATAGTACGCGTAGCGTCACCAATATTTACGCATAAGAATCCACCTTTTTTAAGCACACGGAAGCACTCTGTCCATACTTTATCCAATTCTTGGTGCATTAACTCAAAAGCCTCATCGGGATTGTTGGTTAAAGCCTTTCCAATCTTGGGATTCTGCTTGGACATAATTTCATCCCACATTTCAATCATAGGATACGGAGGAGAGGTGACAATTAGGTTGACAGACTCGTCCGCTGTGTATGACATGTTTTGTGATGCTCCAATGTATATGTTGTGTTGCGTTTGCATCTTTTTTTAGCTTATTTGTGTGAAAAAGCGTGCAAAGATACAAAAAAAAATCGAAATATACAAGAAATTTGCATATTTTCGCAAAAAGAAGCTAAAAAAATTTTGAAATTTCAAGAAAAAGTTGTACCTTTGCATCAAATTATCCTTGCAATGGGGGCTTAATGTTCCCGGAAGCATTACAGCAAGGTGCATATCTTTGTGAACCGAAGTCGGCAAAATTTCAAATGACAGAGAGGTATGCGCTCTGGCTATCTATGTCTTGGACACAGGTAATTGGAGCTTTGTCATTTGTTTGCCGACGATGGTTCACAGTTCCAATTATTTGTGTTCTTTTTGAAAACCATTAAGAGCACAGATATGAAAAAGAAAATTTCAGTAAAAGCAATTCAGGACGCAGTAGGCGCTCCTCAGTATGAATTTCCAAAGTACACCACTCAAGTAATCAACTTGGTAAATCAAAATGCAGGTGGCACTCGTCCTAAAGTTGTAGGACAGATGTCTGAGTTGATACAAAAGTTCCCTAAGCAGACTCTATCTGAATGGATTGAGTGGTATAACGAACAACAGCCGGAAGCAATAGATAAAGCAACGGATCGTATTTATGACATGTTCCTTGCTATGCAGAAAGCATTTACGCAAGTGGATAAGCCAATGATCCGAAAGTGGGTAGAAGATTTGGTCTATACTAAGACCTTCTGCGGTTTGAAATTCCAAGAGGCTATTCTCAAACATATTGCAGATGAACTTGGTGTAAACTATCGTTTAGCTACGATCGAGGAAGAGGCACAAAATGTTGATGGCTATATCAATGAAAAACCGGTTCAAATAAAGGCTATCACGTATAAGCTAAAGAACACGGCAGAAGTTATAGATGTGCCCATTATATTCTACGATAAAAAGAAAGACGGAATAGTCATTGAGTATGCCCCAAACGTTTTCAAACAATAATGAGTATCAAAGGAAAGATTAGCAATTCCAAATATTAAATTAATTAATATGGCAACAGTTCAACAATTACTTAACATTATTCCTAACAGTAAACAAAATGCGATGCATGCAGATGGTATTGCAAGAGCATTAGGATTACCTACTTCTGGGACTTGTGAAGCGACCCGGGCACTAATTAGAGAGGCCAATTTAAATGGACATTTTATAGTAAATACAATCGATGATGGATTTTGGCTAACATCAAATAAGCAAGATGTTCTTGATTATTTAGGCACTTTATCCAACAGGATACAGGGCACACAAGATAGAATAAATGCATTAAAAACGCATTGGAATAACGCTAATCCTCACGATTTAATACCGTAGTCTGTCAGAAAAATAGCACTGCAGATTAATTATGAGGGCAATAGGTCAAAACGCAGACAGAAATCCAATCTGTGTTTTGACCTATTAAAATATACACCTTCTAAGCAGTCTATGAAATAACTTATATGCCTATTTTATAGTAATCACCAAATATACCATATTTCTTCTTAGCATCATTGATAAGGTCTTCGTTTCACTCAGGTCTTGATTCTTTTTTGCTTTTCCCCCGAATGCAAAAAAAAGTGACCAACATCGCTGCGAGTCGCTGAAGAAATCTACTATTGTGTATGGCGTAAAATAAGCCATAAAATGACTTTATAACATTAAAAATTTGCATATGTCAGAAAAAAGTTGTATCTTTGCAAACCCAAATGACGAAATGTCTAAATAAATGATAAAATGGTAAATGATAAAATGGTAAATGACTCGATGGAACTGCGGATTCGAGAGGTGGCGCAACAACTCTTTTTTGAGCAAGGCTATGCGGCTACATCGACCACGCAGATAGCAAAAGAGGTCGGCTGTACGCAGGCACTCGTACATTATTATTACCGCACGAAAGAGAACCTCTTCCGGCAGATTTTC
>CAJOFV010000036.1 GCA_905233925.1 Paludibacteraceae bacterium | reverse complement strand
TACGTGTATTCGTAGTCGTTGGAGAACTTCATGGTCAACTCTTTCCCCTCCGGCATGTGCCGCGGATTATAGTCGATGTGGAAGCAGATATGATTGATCTTATACCGCGTGTAAATCTTCTCGCGGATGCTGTCCGGCCACTGCTCCGTAGAATTCTGTATCTTCAGTTCCACCGCCACTTCATGCGTGTTGTACGAACTGTCCGCACGATAGTCCAGCATCGATTTGTCGAAGTAATAATAGCCCTCGTTGTGCATGGCGGACGCAATCCGTTGCCGTTCGTTGTCCATGACGCTCGCATCAAAACGGTCGCCGTTATGAATGAGACAGCCTTTGGCGGTCGCCGCATGCAGCAGGTCGCTCTGGTCCAACTTGACGGTATAATCGCGGATGTGATACGGCTTGTTCGCGGTCACAAAGTACGTGAGTTTCATTTTCCGCTTCTTGACGAACGTCTGGGTGTCCACGGCGGCATTGAAATACCCGCGGTTAAGCATCGCCTGTTCCAGTTGCTGCATGGAAACGCCGGTCAGCGCAGGGTCATATATAACGGGCGCTTCGCCCATTTTATGGGCATTGCGGGCAAGACGTTTCTTCGATTTGGTGGTCGTGTCCCGCGGAGCGGTGTTATATACATGCAGCTGCAACTTCCAGAATCCGAGAATTTCTGTGTTTTGTTTCTGCCGCAGGTAGTTGTCCAAGCCGAGCGTTGATTCGTCTTTGGAGTCCACCACTTTCACTTTCGCCTTGTTCAGAAGCAGCTCATTTTCAGGCACATACTTCGTCGTATTGCAGCTCGCAAACAGCACAGCCAAGCAGACCAAAAACGGTCTGATTGCCTTTACCCCTATGTTATGTGCACATTTCCGCATAATAATTCCGCGGCAAAATTACGAATAATTTTGCATATATCCAAAAAAAGTTGTACTTTTGCGCCAAAATTTGAGAAAAAATGCAAAAAATCAGCAAGGCACAAATCAAAATGGTGCGCAGTTTACAGCACAAAAAGTTCCGCGATGAACTCGGTCTTTTCGTTGCCGAAGGCGAGAAATGCGTTGAGGAACTCTGCAAGGGTTTTGAACTTGTTCATCTCATCGTCGAAGACGGTCTCACTTCCCACAGCGAAGCGGTCTCACTTCTCACAGCTTCGCGTTCTGAAATCGAACAAATGTCCGGTTTGGAGACGCCGCAGGGCGTGATTGCGGTGTTCAAGAAGCAGGTGCAAGCCCCGCAACAAATGCCGGACTTGGCGGAACTGCAAGGGCAGAAAGACTTTCTGACATTGGTGTTGGACGGTGTTCAGAATCCGGGAAACTTGGGCACGATTATCCGTACTGCTGACTGGTTTGGCGTAAAGCATATCATCTGTTCGCCGGACACGGCGGATTGTTATAATCCGAAGGTCGTGCAAGCAACGATGGGAGCTTTGACGCGCGTGAAAGTGGAATACATGAACTTGCCGGAACTCTTGAAATCCGTGTCTGAAATGAACCGCCTGTTTATGCAAAAAGCACCTGTTCCGGTATATGGCACGCTGTTGGATGGAAAAAATATGTACGAGAAAGGAGCTCTTGCTGCCGACCGCATGAAAGGCCTGATTATCATGGGCAACGAGGGTAATGGGATCTCGGAAGAGGTGCGCAAATACATCACTCACCCGATTCGTATTCCTTCATATCCCGAAGGTGTAGAAACCTCCGAAAGTCTGAATGTCGCTATTGCGACGGCAGTTGTACTTGCCGAGTTCCGCCGCAAGATTTAATCTTCAAATCTTCAAATTTTCAAATTGAAACTCTTTCGATGATACGGCGAAATTCCGTGTTCTTTGATTGCTGCATAATGGGCTGCCGTAGGGTAGCCCTTATTGTTGTCCCAATGATACATTGGGTACTCCTCATGCAACCGCAGCATATATTCGTCGCGGTAAGTTTTTGCAAGCACGCTTGCTGCAGCGATAGACAGATATTTTCCGTCGCCTTTGACAACCGTCTGCGCGGGTATTTCCATAAGCCCGCCTTCCGGCACATACGGCTTCCATTTGTTGCCATCCACAATGATGTGCTGCGGCTGCACGGACAATTTGCCCAACGCCCGCTGCATGCCTAAAATGCTGGCATTCAGGATGTTAATCCGGTCGATTTCTTCTGCGGTCACTTCCGCTACAGCCCAAGCCAAAGCGTGCTCCTCAATAAACGGCCGTAGTTCATTCCGCTGTTTCTCCGTCAACTGTTTGCTATCGTTCAACACATTCCACTCCGGTTTGTCCAAGTGCTGCGTGTCAAGGATAACAGCAGCCGCGAACACACTGCCTGCCAGTGGTCCGCGGCCTGCTTCATCGCAGCCGGCTTCTAATACGCCTGCTATATAATAGGGCAGAAGCATCAATACTTCTCCGTCTGCTCTTTGACTGTCCGGTTCACAAAGTCCGCAAACTCCTGAATCGTCATTTGTCCCTTTTCTTCGGCGCCTTGCTGACGGACGGAAACAAGTCCTTGTTCCGCTTCTTTCTCGCCGACGATCAGCATGTAAGGAATACGCTTGAGCTCGTTATCACGGATCTTGCGCCCGAGTTTCTCATTGCGGTCATCCACAATCACGCGTACATCCTGTTGCTCTAAAATCTCTTTCACTTTCCAGGCATACTCGTTGCTCTTCTCCGAAATCGGCAGCACAACGGCCTGGTCGGGTGTCAGCCATAACGGGAACTTACCTGCTGTATGTTCAATCAGCACAGCCACGAAACGCTCCATACTGCCGAACGGAGCACGGTGAATCATTACCGGACGGTGCTTTTGGTTATCTTCGCCTACATACTCCAACTCAAAACGTTCCGGCAGGTTGTAATCCACTTGAATAGTACCTAACTGCCAGCGTCTTCCGAGCGCGTCTTTCACCATGAAATCCAACTTTGGACCATAGAACGCCGCCTCGCCGGTCTCTTCGCGTGCCGGCAGATTCATTTCCTTGCAAGCCTCGCGGATAGCATTCTCGGCATGTTCCCAAATCTCATCCGAGCCCACGTATTTCTCGTGGTTGTTCGGGTCGCGCAGCGAAATCTGTGCCTCGTAGTTCTCGAAGTTCAAGGCTTTGAAGATGATATTGATAATCTCCATCACGCGGATAAACTCCTGCTTTACTTGGTCCTGACGGCAGAAAATATGCGCGTCGTCTTGCGTGAACGAACGCACGCGTGTCAGGCCGTGCAACTCGCCGCTCTGCTCGTAGCGGTAAACCGTTCCGAACTCCGCGCAGCGGAAGGGCAGGTCCTTGTACGAACGCGGACTATTCTTGAATATGGCGCAGTGGTGCGGGCAGTTCATCGGCTTCAGCAAGTACATCTCGCCTTCTTCCGGCGTGGTAATAGGCTGGAACGAATCCTTGCCGTAGTGATCCCAGTGACCCGAAGTCTCATACAGCGTCTTTGAACCGATATGCGGCGTTATAACTTGCTGATAACCATAGCGTTTCTGTATTTTCTTGAGGAAATCCTCCAGGCGCAGACGCAGCGCCGTTCCTTTCGGCAGCCAGATGGGCAGACCTTTGCCCACCATGTCGCTGAACATGAACAGATCTAGCTCCTTGCCTATTTTGCGGTGGTCACGTTTCTTTGCTTCTTCAAGCAGCGTCAGATACTCGTCCAACTGTGCTTTCTTCGGGAACGAAATACCGTAGATACGCGTCATCATCGGACGTTTCTCATCGCCGCGCCAGTAGGCTGCCGCACAACTCAGCACCTTCACCGCCTTAATTGGCTCTGTGCTCAACAAATGCGGACCACGGCACAAATCCGTGAAGTTTCCTTGAGTGTACGTCGTGATGTGTCCGTCCTCTAACTCGCTGATGAGTTCGCACTTGTAACTCTGTCCTTTGTCACCGAACCATTTCAGCGCGTCGGCTTTCGCGATGGACTTTTTCACCAACTGCTCTTTCTTCGCGCGCAGTTCCATCATTTTGTTCTCGATGGCGGCGAAGTCGCTGTCTTTGATAACTTGTCCCTCTGCGGGATAAACGTCGTAATAGAAACCGTTCTCGATGGCCGGACCTATTCCGAATTGGATGCCCGGATACAACTCCTGCAATGCCTCTGCCATCAGGTGTGAAGATGTGTGCCAGAACGCGTGTTTGGCTTCCTCGTCATCCCACTTGTGCAACTTAATCGCGCAGTCCGCCTCTAACGGTTGGTTCAGTTCAACGATACTGAACTCTTCCTTCTCCCTTCCTTTTAGGGAAGGGTCGGGGGTAGGCTTAATACTTGCAACAAGAATGTCTTGTGCCAGCCGGCTGGAGATACTTTCTGCCACCTGTAACGGGGTGACGCCGTTTTCATACTCCCGAACGCTGCCGTCGGGAAAAGTAATTTTAATCATATCGTTATAAACCTACAAATGTTTATTTTTTATTTCAGCCGACAAAAGTACAACTTTTTTTCCAAGCGCGCAAATAAATATGTATTTTTATCCTATTTTTTGCGCATTAGACAAAAAAAAATTTGCAAGCATCAATTTTTTTTCGTACCTTTGCAGCCGGATTTGCTCAAAATTACGTATTTGCACGAAAAGTAGGAAAAATGTCTTAAAAATGATTAAAAAACAATCAGGGTCATTTTCCTGCAGATTTTTCAAATTTTTTCAAAGCCGCCATCAAGCCGCCAACAAGCCGCTTTCAGGGGCGCAAAAATGAGTGTAATTTTTCCACATATAGTACGAAAAATGACCCCGAATATAAAACTTAAAAAACATTAACGATCCGGAACAATCTTAAACCATAATAATTATGCGCAAATTATTCTCCATTGTCGTTGCAACACTTTTCGCAACAAGTTTATGGGCAACTACTACCTATGAAAAAGTAAACTCCGTTCCCGGACAGGAGGCGTTTATCAAGAACATTAAGTTTGATGCGACAACGAATACTTTGTCGTTTGTGGACAACTACAAACAAGGCACGTTGTATGACCGTAAGTATGTAATCGACTTCTACGAGTGGATTGAGACGGGCTCGCATGCAACGGGGCTTTACAAGGTGACTCACAATGAAGGATCGTCATTTATCTACGGTTATCCTATTATGAAAAGCGTCAGTGAGATTGCTTGCGTATCGATAACGGATATCTCGTACAGCAATCATCGTGTACAAGGCGAGTATGTTATTGCGAATTCCAAAGGCGGCACCACGTCGTTGAAGATAGGCGAAGAAATATCGAAAATTTTGGAGAAAGGCAAGACAAAACTGCGCATCGTCGTGGGTTTATGGTACAGTAAGAACGGATACTATTTCAGCCCTGAGACCGATAAGACCTATTCGGAGGGACGCGAACAAAACTGCTATGTCAACTGCTATACGGGAAAATTCTCGTATAACGACTTGTACTATCGCAATCCTGCTGATCTCGGCAAACCCGAGTGCGTGTACTATGGTGACAGCGTGAGGTTTATGGCGTATATCAAGGGCTTGGGACAGGCGACGTATCGTTTGCAGGAAAGTACCGACGACGAAACGTGGACGACCGTCAACACCGGTATAATTGCCGGAAAGGATGTGCGTGAGGGAATTTTGCTGCCTGTGGGTTGGAAGTTTGAAGAAGACGGAAAACCCGGTTTCTGTTATGCTCGCCTGATTTTGGAGGATAACAACAGCCACGTGACGGACACGTCCAACGTGGAAAACATCACGTATTTATATCAATGGAAGGATGGCGAACACATGCGATATCATCCTGCCGACGTAGATTTCAACTACCCGCTGCCTGCTGACTGCGAGAAATATTACACCGTCAGCGCGCTGCCTGTCAAACAGGTGAAATCGGGCTCGTCTATTCGGTTTACACAGCCTGCTTGTAATGTGGAGATAAAACGAATGGAACCCATTTACGGCGTGACCTTCTACAACGCCGACAACACCATTCTCAGCGTCTCGATGACCAAGTGCGGAGGCACAGCCACGCCGCCTGCAGACCCGACATACGGAAAGTATCAGTTCATAGGCTGGAGTAGGGACTTTACCAACGTACACAAAGATATCAGTGTCTATGCTCGCTATGACCTCGGCGGCGATTATTACTTCGAGACGGCCTTCAAAGGGCATAAGAACGAACTGCACCCGATGGAAGGTTTTGCGGACAGCGAGACACGTGCCATGATCGGTGACTCCCTGACGTTCGAAGCAGGACTTTGCGCGAAGTTCGAGATGAATCTCAAATATCAAATCGCTGACACGAAAGACGGCGAAGGTAACTGGCTCTGGTCAGACCCCTTCCCTGTCGGTTCTTTCACAACCGAAGATGCAACAAAGAGCTGGGCGGAAGCAAAGACCTTTACCGTCACACGCGCCGTCGGCTACGATAACTGGCAGGAGAAGTTTAACGTTCCGGGCTATGCTTTCCGCTTTGTCGTGTACTGCCAGGAAGAGACCGTTTATTCCGAACCGTGGGAGTTTGATGTCTATTACCCGATTACCGTCAAAAGCCAAATTGACGCTTGGTATGACAAGTCGCTGTTGGAACAGCTGACGGTATTCAATAATTCCGGCGACCAGTATTCCGGCACGACAATAACTGTCCCCGCTCGCAAAGACGATACCATCTGGGTGGCGATGGAAAAAGGAGACGGCGCTTGCATGAAGTTCGCCCGTGAAATCAAGCCTGACCCGGTGTATGCGGTCGCTAACGGCGAAGACGAACTTGGACGCAAGTTCTTCATCTGCCCGAACGAAACCGAAACAGTTGATGTTACTGTGAAGAAATATGCCGTGGTATTCGAAAATGCCGAACCCACCAGCAACTATGATTTCTCGGCGGAAGGTCTTCATAAGTGGAATAACAAATACTACGCGGAAGTGGTACGCTGTGGCGGAGCGGTCAAGAACATGCCCAAAGACCCCGAGCGCGCCAAAGAACTCTTCCTCGGATGGATTAACAACACCACCGGCGAATATGCCGATGACGATTACAAGCATGTTCCGGCGTTGCCGGGAATAGAAGACCACCTTATCTTCGAAGCCAAATGGGAAAACAAACCGGACATTACGCAACATACGGTGAAGTTCCTTGATAAGGATGGCATCATGATTGGCTCTGCGCAACTGGTCAATGATGGCGATGACGCGGTTCCCCCGACTGCGCCGGAGGTTTCCGGATATCTGTTTGCAGGGTGGGATAAACCTTATACATGCATCACCGCAGATGTCGACATAAAAGCGCTTTACGGCAAGGCAGATAAGGAATATACCGTCATATATTATGATGAAGACGGTTCAACCGAACTGTACTCCGAAAAAGTTTTGGATAACATGGCGGCAACTTTCTCTGCGCCGAACAAAGTCGGCAAGACGTTCGTAGGTTGGTTGCTTAATGATCTATCTTCGCAACCCGTTGACTTGCAACATGTTACGGCAGATTTGAATGTGAAGGCCTCCTACACAGATGCCAAACATTCGGTAACCTTCTTTGTAGATGGTGTTGAGATGTATGCCACTTCTGTGCTTCACGGCACAGCCTTCGCGGACATCACTTATCCTTATTCTACACCCGCTAAAGCCGCTACGGAAGAGAAAGTTTATACGTTCAAAGGCTGGACACCCGAAGTGGCTGTTATTAACGGCGACGAAGTCTTTGAGGCTGCTTTCAATGAAGCGATACGCAAATACGAGGTTATCTTCCAAAACTGGGATCACAAGCAACTTGATAAACAGCAGGTGGAATACAACGCTGCGGCTAAAGAGCCTGCCAAACCGGAACGTGAAGGCTTTACGTTCAAAGGCTGGGACGTAAATTTCGGGCACATCAAAACCGACTTGGTGGTGACGGCTGTATTTGAGAAGAACAAACCCGTCATCCCCGATGAGCAGGGCTTGGAGGTGCTTGAAACAGGCAATCCCGCCGCCGCCCGCAAACTCTTAATCGACGGTACCTTGTACATCCTCCTCCCCGACGGCAAACTATACAACGCCACCGGCATAAATATTCGTTAATAAAGACGATAATCCCTTGAAAACTGAATCCGGCTCTTTCAAAACAACAGGCATAGCAACGGAGACAGAAGCAGTTCTGGGGGATGATGCGCAAAGCGCAAAATAACAATCCGTAATCAATAGTGAAAAAATGGAATATGCAAGAAAAAAAAAGTGCGAGCAATCGCACTTTTTTTGTATCGCTATCTTTATCGGATAAAGTGGGTCGCCTGGCGGGGTTCGTAGGCGGGCTTGGGGTGGTCTTGAGTGGCCTTCAGAAGATAAGCCATGTTCTTTGCCAGCGAACGCATGGTCTGCAAGCCCTCCGCGTCCAAAGCCGCTTCGCCTTCCAAACGCCCGTAAACAATGTTCCAGTACTGCGACGTGACAAGGGGCATGTTGAGCAACTGGAAAGGCATAGTCATCGTCTGCAATGCCGCCGTTGCTCCGCCACGACGGCAAACGGCTACTGCTGCCACCGGCTTGCCGTTGAAATAAGCACCGGCGGAATAAAGCATTCGTTGCACCAAAGACACCAGCGTGCCGTTCGGCTGTCCGTAATAAACCGGCGAACCGACTACCAGTCCGTCACAGTCGCGCATTTTAGCGGAAATCTCGTTGCAGATATCATCATCAAAGACACATTTGCCGTTGGCTTTGGTCTTGCAGGTCGAGCAGGCAATACAGCCGCGGACGGGCTTCGTGCCGATATGTACGATTTCGGAAGCGATGCCTTCTTTGTCCAAAGCCTGCGCAATTTCGTTCAGCGCAAGAAAAGTGTTGCCGTTTTTGTGAGGCGAACCGTTAATCAGGAGAAGTTTCATAATGAGTGAATGAATTAATGAGTGAATGAGTGAAAACTGGTGCAAAGGTACTACAAAAAAATGGCGTGTGCAAATTTTTTTGACAAAAGTTTTGCAAATATGAAATATTTGTAGTACTTTTGCGGGCTAAATGAATGCCTATGTTGTTACAAAGCACTTTACCTATTACTCCGAAAGCACTGCCGCCTGACTCGGTGAAGGAGGTGACACGGAATATTATTACGCAGTTGCAAACCGACCCCGAAGCGTTCTGGCACAGCATCATGATGAGTGTAGTTGACTTCGGTCTGCGGCTGCTCGTCGCCCTGCTCATATACATTGTCGGCATCTGGCTCATCGGTTGGGTGAAACGCGGTTTGAGCCGCGCGTTTGAGAAACGGAAAACAGAGCCGACCCTGGCGTCATTCCTCTCGTCGTTCGTGTCCATTAGCCTGACTGTGCTGCTGATAGTCATCTCCATCAGTACGGTGGGCGTGGATACCACATCGTTAGCCGCGCTGTTAGCCGCCGGAGGTATGGCGATAGGTATGGCGCTGTCGGGAACGGTGCAGAACTTCGCAGGCGGACTGATGCTGTTGGCATTCAAGCCGTTCAAGGCGGATGATTTCATCGAAGCACAAGGCGTAAAGGGCAAAGTGGTGGAAGTGAATATCACGGCGACGAAGATCCTTACGCCGGACAACCGCGTGGTCATTCTGCCGAACGGAGCACTGTCGAACGGCGTGATTAACAACATAAGCGGCCGTCCGTTGCGCCGCGTGGAGTGGGAAGTATCCGTGGCTTACGGGTCAGACGCGGAAGCGTGCAAGAAAACGATTATCGAGCTCTTGGGCGCGGACGAACGCGTGCTGCAAGCAGACACGGATGTGAATGCCCTGTATAAGTCGCTGAACAGCAAGAAGTATCAGTTGGCGGCGGTGGGGTATAAGATAGACAGCATCCCCGCACCATTTGTGGCGCTGAAGTCGCTGAACTCCTCGGATATAACGTTCGTGGTGCGCTGCTGGGTCAAGTCCGACGATTATTGGGGCGTGTTCTTCGATATGCAGGAAACGTTCTACACGGAACTGCCGAAACGCGGATTCGAGTTCGCTTATCCGCATGTAGTGGTGGAAAATTAACCTTAAAAATATATCATTATGAAAAACATTGAAATCAAGACCAAGGTGCATTCGTGCCAGTTGGAGGAAATGAGTGCTGAAGACCGCGAACTGATTCAAATCGCGAAAGACCAGACGAAAAACTCGTACTGCCCGTATTCGAAATTCCACGTAGGAGCGGCAGCGAAGTTGGAGAACGGTATTATCATCAAAGGCGCGAACCAAGAAAACGCGGCGTACCCGAGCGGTCTGTGCGCAGAACGCAGCGCGCTGTTTGCCGCCGGAGCAAACTACCCCGAAGTGCCGGTATCCACGCTGGTTATCGCATGCTACACGGCAGGACGCTTCACGGAGGAACCCGGAGCACCCTGCGGCGCTTGCCGGCAAGTAATGATTGAAACGGAACACCGCTACGGCAAGCCGATGAAAGTGGTGCTGTACGGCGAAAAAGAGATATTCGTGTTCGACCGTGCGTCAGACCTCATGCCGGTGGGATTCTTCTCGGAGAGCCTGACGCATTAAAGTTGAAAGTGGAAAGTTGAAAGTTTGAAGATTTGAACGGAATAAAGAAGTTGGACGTGTATCTGCTCAAGAATTTTCTTGGGCTGTTTGCGGCTACGTTTTTTATCTGTATCTTCATCCTGCTGATGCAGTTTGTGTGGCTGCACGTGAAAGACCTCGTGGGCAAAGGCGTAGAGCTGTCGGTGTTAGCCGAGTTCTTCGTGTATGCCGTGGCGTCGGTTATTCCGTTGGCGTTGCCGCTGGCAATCCTGTTAGCCTCACTTATTTCGTTCGGTAACCTCGGCGAGAAGTTCGAACTGACCGCCATGAAAGCCGCGGGCATATCGCTGTTCCGGATTATGCGTCCGTTGGCAATAGCCATCGCGCTCCTGTGCGTCGGGGCGTTCTTCTTCTCGAATAACATTCTGCCCAAATCGCAAACGAAACTGTGGGCGCTCATATTCTCACTGCGGCAGAAGTCGCCGGAATTAGACATCCCTGTTGGCGAATTTTACGACGGCATCAGCGGCTGCAACGTGTATGTGCGGCAGAAAAACGCCCGGTCGGGTATGCTGTACCACGTGATGATTTACGACTTCTCGGAAGGCTTCCAGAACGCAACGGTCATCGTGGCGGACTCGGGGCAAATCCAAATCACGAAGGACAAGAAGCACCTGATGCTGACGCTGTACGACGGCGAATCGTTCGAGAACATCAAGCAGTCGCAGCAGCGTGCTACCGGTACGCAACAGAATATTCCGTACAGGCGCGAGAGCTTTGAGCGGAAGCAGTTGCTGAAGGATTTTGATTCAGAGTTGAGCCGCTACGACGAGTCGGTGCTGCAAGACCAGCACGTGGCAAAAGATGTCAAAGCACTGGTTCATTCCATCGATTCGGTGAACGAACTGGCGCATGAGAAAAGCCATCAGCAGAGCAGTAAATTAGTCAGCAAGACGTATTTCGGCCGTGACCGTGTGAACGACCGGCAGTTAGTGCCCGTGTCCCAAGAGGAACGTCCGCAGTTCGATGTGGATTCGCTGTATGCGCATTTGTCGCCCGAGCGGAAGAGACGCGTGGCGGAAGTGACCGAGGAAAAAGTGCGGGCGCAACGCGACCAGATAGACTACAACGCGATGCTGCTGGACGAGTACCAGCGATATATCCGCAAACATGAGATAGAACTGCACAGGAAGTTCACGTTAGCGTTCGCGTGCCTGATATTCTTCTTTATCGGTGCGCCGCTGGGAGCCATCATCCGAAAAGGCGGATTAGGTGCGCCGGTGGTGATTTCGGTGGTGATGTTCATCATCTATTACATGATAGACAACACCGGCTACAAGATGGCGCGCGAGGCGCTCTGGCCGTGCTGGGCGGGCATGTGGCTCAGTTCGTTCGCGCTGCTGCCAATCGGGGTGTTCCTGACGTATAAGGCAGCCACGGATTCAGGCATCTTCAATCCCGAAGTATGGCTCAAGGCGTGGGAACAATCACTCAAGAAACTACAAGAATTATGGACAAAATACAAGAAGCGTTAGTTGATTTCAAGGAAGGGAAGTTCGTCATTGTGGTGGACGACGAAGACCGTGAGAATGAAGGGGATTTCATTATTGCGGCGGAGAAGATTACGCCCGAGAAGGTGAATTTTATGCTGCAACACGGTCGCGGTGTGCTGTGTGCGCCGATTACGGAGGAACGCTGTGCGGAACTCGACCTGATGCACCAGGTGGCGAACAACACG
>CAJOFV010000035.1 GCA_905233925.1 Paludibacteraceae bacterium | reverse complement strand
GCTAATTGGACTTTCCTTGCATGGGGCACGTACCACGCTTTGCTCTTCCTCCCGCTCATTCTCCTCGGTGCAAACCGCAAATACACCAACCAAGTAGCGGAAGGACGATTACTTCCTACATGGAAAGAAACATTCCAAATCCTTTGTACTTTTCTCCTTGCCGTCTTCGGTTGGATCATCTTCCGCGCTACTGGTATGCCATCTTTATTTCATTATTTAGAAGGAATGCTTCAATGGGGTACTCTTCGTGCGAGTTATCGTTTCTTTTTACCTAATTTTAATTTAGTATATCCCACTAACTTGTTTATTATAATAATGTTAGTATGTGAATGGTTGAGCCGTGACAAAGAACACACTCTAAAAGACATGCAAAATGTTAGAATCTTCCATTCTCGAATTGTTCGTGTTATTATATATGGCATTTTCTTATTTGCAATAATTGCATTAAGAGGTGGAGCAGTAGATTTTATTTATTTCCAATTCTAAAAAAGATGAAAAAGTTCATTTTAGACGTATTCATTGCAATTTGTGTGTTTTTAGCCTCTTGGGGTTGTGCTGAATATCTAATGACACGTGCTAATGTCGTGAATACTTATTCATATAAGTATAATTATGTAAAGAATAATCCTGCGATCAAAACACTTTTAATAGGACACTCTCATTTCGAAAATAGCATCAATCCGTATTTAATGGGAGATAGTGTTTTTGATTTCGCGATCAGTGGAAGATGGATATATTACGATGCTCAATTATTACCAAAAATGATCCCACAGATGCCTAATCTACAAAACGTAATTTTTCCATTGGGTTATCAAATGCCATATGGATCGTGGCATTACAAAAATATAAGAGATATTGATAAAGATTACGCTTATAATTATGCACAACATATGGATACATATTATGACAGATTTCCTGAAAATATGTATTTAAGTTCAGCCCTTATAGCCAACAAAATGGGAATGAAGTATTTTAGGGATGAGCCACAAGATTCATTAGGCTACTCGCGCGTATATGGTCATGAGGATTATTTTGAGAATCATAATGTTAAACCGAATGTTTATGAAGGAGACACAGCGACACTATGTTACAAAGAATTTCGGCTTTATCTTACACTATTAGCAGAAGTATGTTACGATAATCATATCCGCTTTATTGCGGTAACTTGCCCTTGCGCCGATTGTTTTGTAAAAAACACGCGCGAACAAGGTATTAAAAATCTGTATGACTTGATTGATAGTGTACGCGTGTACTATCCGATAGAGTACTATAATTATTTGAACGATTCGGAATTTCGCGAAGATTCTATATATTACAATTGCTCTCACCTTAACTCAATCGGAGCAGATATGTTTGCCATTCGCCTAAAAAAAGATTTAGGACTCTAGTATATTCACATCTCACTCGCATCACTAAAAAAAGGTTGCAGTGTCGCGCGAGTGGCTGATTGACCGCTATTATTTTGAAAGGTGCTCAAAACCTATTTCTTTCTAAAAACCTTCCAAACAGCATATCTCGCGCCACTCTCGCGCGTCTATTAGGTAGATGTTAGTATAACGTCTGAATCTTAATAATCGTACAATTTTTAGTGCAAAAAAGGGGCTCTTCTGAGTCGCTTGTGTTTCGGTTGTGTCCCGTTTCTCTCACGTCTTTCGGTCGTGTTGCCCTAAATCTTAATAATCGTACATTTCGCAAGGATAGCCTAAAGGGTGCCTAAGGTCAGCGTAAGGTCTGCTGATTTTGTCGAGCTAAACACGTACTTGAAAGGGTATTGGAATCTTAATAATCGGAAACTTTATATTTGCTACTCCTAAACCATTGAAATACAGCATACTTGCGAAAGAAAAGTTTATATATGGGCGTTTTGCTTTGCATAATTCGTAAAAAAGTAGTATCTTTGCAGAAAATTTCGAGAAAGAAGATGAAAAGTAAGCTTTTGATATGGACGATAGGAGTGATAACTCTTTGCCTCATGAGTGCGTGCGCTAACGGAGACGTGCAGCGTGTGCAGAAAGCGGAAGAGTTACTGACCGTGAACAGGGATTCGGCAATGGCGATATTGCGCGAAGTGGTACGTCCTGACCAGTTGCCAGAAGAATCAAAAGCCTTGTATTCAACATGCTCACTCGTCAAAGTCTCCAAACCATCTACCAACGTAAGACCCAAATCCGTCAGAAACTCTCCCTCGCCGAAGCCGAAGACATCACAACAGCGATTGTATAAAAAGGCAACGCTCCAAACGGAGCGTTGCTTATGATTTGGCTTCCACGTACCTCTTTCGGCTGAACAGCAAAGATATTTGCGTGAAATAATTGTGCCCCATAGGTGCTAAGAAATAATCGTTCGAACGTGGTAAGATAAGAACTGCTCGTGCGTCATTTATTCTTCCTTGTTGTACAACGATTGTTCTTTGCCTTCCTTCTGGCTTATTGCCAGTATCTCTTTTCCCATATAAGGGGTTACCAATATCGAAATAAATCACTGCAATTTTTGTAATTTATCGAGATAAAACACGCAAAATCGTGTAAAATATCGAAATAATTGCAAAAAATATTTTGTTATTTACCGAAATTATTGTACCTTTGCAGCGGATTTTGTAATATGTTAGGCGCCATCATAGGAGACATAGCAGGAAGTCGCTTTGAGTTCAATCCGACCAACGATTACGACTTTGAGTTGTTTTCGCCCGAGTGCAGTTATACGGATGATACCATCTGTACGATTGCTGTTGCTGATGCATTGCTCAAAGACCGCGATTTCGGCGAGTCCCTGCACGATTGGTGCAACCGTTACCCGCATCCGATGGGCGGTTACGGAGGCTCATTCGCCAAGTGGGTGCATAGTTCCAATCCGCAGCCTTATAACTCCTTCGGCAACGGTGCCGCTATGCGCGTCAGCCCGATAGCATGGTTCTCTCTCAACGCCATAGGGCAAATGGACATTGTGGAAAAAGCTACTGCCTGCACACACAATCATCCCGAAGGCATCAAAGGCGCACAATCGGTCTGCACGGCAATTCATGATTGCTTGCAGATGCACAATCTTTGTGAACATATTGACCGCGATACAATCTACGAATTAGGACTGAAACGGGCAGTAGAACACTTCGGATACAATATAGATTTTACCTATCAGGAAGTGGCGAACCGTTTTGATGAGACGTGTCAAGGCACAGTTCCTGTCGCTTATTGGATAATTCTGCAAAGCCATTCTTTTGAAGATGCTATCCGCCGTGCGGTCTCGTTAGGCGCAGACGCAGACACTCTCGGTGCCATCGTCGGCAGTATAGCAGAAGCCATTTGGGGCATTCCCGAATGGATGAAAAAGAAAGCGTTTTCTTACTTGCCGGAAGAAATGCGCGAAGTGCTACGGGCTTGCTATGCTCATTGGCTGCAATCCGACCCTGACGGTTTCCGTACATGGTATATGAATACGTACCATTCATAACAAACCTGAACCATCCTGAACAACTAAAAAAGTGTCCTTTGGGGCACTTTTTGTCATTAAACGTTAAACTTTCCACTTTAAACTTTCCACTTTCCACACAAAAAATTTGCGCATTCAAATTTTTTGTAGTACTTTTGCACGTTTTTTGGAATGACTAAACAATGAGAAACAATACGAAGCATACTACATCCCATGCGTCCGGAAAAGGATGCTCCGGAACTGTTGTGGCATTGCTGGTGCTGGCAATCTTTCTGCCGGTGGCTGTTTATGCGTGGATTAGCCAATCTACATTTGAGGCCGTGATTTGTACCTGCATCGCTGTAATGAGTTTTGCTGCCCTCATCGGGTTTTTCCTGAAAGAAAGGCGTGAGAAAGCAGGCACGAAACTGAAAGCACTGGAAGAAGAACACAAGCAAAAAGAAGCCGAACGTATAGCAGCCTTGCCCAATTATTTTGAGGTCAAAATCTCTAAAAACTTCTTTCGCGAAGTACAAAAGACTGCAACCGCTTTTCCGGATCTCTTGCAGAATCTTTTCAATTCGGGCTTTTGCAGTTGGTTAGAGGAGCAGGAATTGCCGGTAGCCAAAGGCTCGGATACGGGGAAACTGGCACGATGCATGATGTTGTCGGATATTAAAACGGCGCTGACGGGCATGAAGACATCCTGCGAATGGGGGACGAAAGAAGGTTTTGCCTTATATGCGGCGACAAACGCCATTACATCGGAAAATGCGTTGGAATATGACCAATTAAAGGCGGTGACGGATGAGACCCTTCAGCCCGCGAAAAAACTGCTTGACGGTTCCTATACTTTCCTGAACAAGGAGCAGGACAGCAACAAACTGGTTCTTGCCGACCTGTTGCAGTCATTCGACCGAGACGTACAGCGGCAGTATCTGATTGCGTTATACCGCTTCCTCTCCATCGCCGCCAAAGCAGATGAAGTTGTCACGGAACAGGAAACCCGTTATCTCCAGAACCTCATTGCCCGCGCAAAGGCCATTGAAGAAAGTATAGCGCTTAAGAACGAGTTGGATTCGCTAGTCGGACTTATTCCCGTTAAAAAAGAAATTCAGACGCTGACCAACTTCATCAAGATTCAGCAGAAGCGCGCGGAACAAGGCTTGAAGACCTCGCCGATGTCTTATCATTGCGTCTTTACCGGCAGCCCGGGAACCGGCAAAACAACGGTTGCACGCATCATCGCAGGCATTTACAGAGACCTCGGCATATTGAAAAAAGGACACCTTGTCGAAACGGACAGGTCGGGTTTGGTTGCCGAATTTATCGGGCAAACAGCCGTACAGACCAATAAGATTATTGACAGCGCTCTGGACGGCGTGCTGTTCATCGACGAGGCGTATTCGCTGGCGGGCGGCGGCGAAAACGATTACGGCAAAGAAGCCATATCAACGCTGCTCAAACGCATGGAAGACAACCGCGACAGACTGGCGGTTATTCTTGCGGGATATACCAAAGAAATGAAGCAGTTCATCGACTCGAACCCGGGCTTGCAGTCGCGTTTCAGCCGGTATATCGAGTTCCCGGACTATACGGCGGCGGAATTGCTGCAGATCTTTGAGGTCAATATGAACAAGTACGATTATCATTTCGGCAAGGGCGCCAAAGATGTGCTGCAGCAGTATCTGGAGAAAGCTGTGGCCGGCAAAGACATCAACTTCGGAAACGGCCGTTTCGTGCGTAATATCTTTGAGAAAACGCTGGAGCACCAGGCTAACCGCCTCGCGCCGGAAAGCAACTTGACGACGCAACGGTTGTCGGAGATATCAATGGAGGATATAGTGTCTTCGACGAGTGAATGAGTGAAGGAGTGAATGAATGAAGGAGTGAATGAACAAAAAATGCGAAAAAAACACTTTTTTTTTGCGTATATAAAAAAAAAGCAGTACTTTTGCACGCTAATTCGGGGATTTGGTGATTGGAGGATTTGAAAATTTGAAGATTCACTAAAATAATAAATATAATGGCAAAGAAAAACTTCAAAAAAGAGGACGAGCAACTGGAGAATGTAAACGAAGCTCTGTCCACTACAGGTCAATGGATTGAAGACCACTCGAACATGCTGACATGGTGCGTTACCGGCATTGTGATTGTTATTTTGGGCATTATCGCGCTCAACAACTATGTTATCAAACCGAAAGGCGTAGAGGCAAACAACGAAAACGCAAAGGCCGTCGTTTATTTCCAAGCGGGCGATTTTGAGAAAGCGCTGAACGGCGACGAGGCTGAATGTATCGGCTTCGAGGAGATTGCGAACAGTTACAAGCTCTACCGTCCGGGCAAACTGGCTGCGCTGTATGCTGGCATTTGCTACTATCAGTTGGGTGATATGGACAATGCAGCCAAATACCTGAAACGCTTCAAAGCAAAGGACGTGAACATTGGTCCCGCTGCGAGCCAGTTGCTTGGTGATGCATACGTGGAGCTGGAAGAGTACAGCAAAGCCGTTCGCGCGTTCGAGGATGCAGCCAATTCGGGTAATGATCTGATTGCGCCGATGAGCCTGAAGAAAGCAGGTCTGGTTTATCTCGAAATGGGCGACAAACACGCTGCAAAGCACGCGTTCGAAGCCATCAAGAATAATTACCCGGGTTCGACCGAGGCATCTGATATCGACAAATACATTGCTCTTGCCGAGTAATCTAAACGCGCGCAATGACAACCGATTTGTCACGATATGATGCGACATTACTGCCTGGCGCTGACGTACTTAAACGTCAGCGCTATGCAATTGTTGTAGCGGAAGGCGCAATTGACACGTTCGTCAAACACGGCGTACAGGAGGAAAATATTTCCGTGCTGCATGTGCCTGGAACAGTCGAACTGACGTACGCGGCGGCGAAGCTGATGGGCAGTCATTACGCAGTTCCGCTGAAAATCCGTCGTCCCGACGCGATTGTGGTAATCGGCTGCGTCATTCAAGGCGACACGCCGCACTTTGATTATGTGTGCCAGAGCGTGACGCAAGGCGTGGCGATGCTGAACAGCCGTGGCGATATACCGGTTGTGTTCTCTGTGCTGACAACGCTTGACAAACAACAGGCGTTGGATCGCGCAGGAGGCAAACTCGGCAATAAAGGCGTGGAAGGTGCGGTTACAGCTATTCGAATGGCTAATCTATGAAAGTATTCAAGTTTGGTGGAGCGTCAGTAAAAGATGCGGCGGGTGTTGAGAATGTCCGCCGGATTGTTGCGCAGGAAACGGAGCCGCTGGTCATTGTCGTTTCGGCCATGGGCAAGACAACGAATGCGTTTGAGCGCGGCGTGAATGCCAGTTGGGAAGGCCGACCGGACGAAGCGGTACTTGAATATGACAAGATTCGTGCATTTCATTATGTCGTTGCTGACCAGCTGGGGTTATCGGATTTGTTTGACAGCAGTATCACGTCGCAAGACATCGTCAACGGAGCTGTAATGCCCGATAATTACGACGAGTTCTATGACCAGGTCGTTTGTATGGGCGAACTGATTTCCAGTAAAATCCTCAGTGCGTATCTTACGAAATGCGGCATAGCGAACGAACTGCTTTATATGCCGCAGTTGCTGATTACGGACAAGACGTTCCGCGAAGCCAAAGTGGATTACGAGGAGTCGCGTGAGCGTATTCGCAACCGCATTTTCGGCAGCACATCAAAGGTTTTCGTGGCGCAAGGCTTCATTGGCGGCACGATAGAAGGTTATCATACAACGCTTGGCAGAGAGGGTAGTGACTATACGGCAGCTCTGCTGGCAAACTTCCTGGATGCCGAGTCGGTGACGATTTGGAAAGACGTGCCCGGCATACTCAATGCCGACCCGAGGATAGTGGATGATACGGTGCTGATTCCGGAACTGAGTTACCGCGAAGCCGTGGAATTGGCATATAGCGGTGCACAGGTCATTCACCCGAAGAGTATCCGTCCTGTTGAGAACAAGAAGATTCCGCTGTACGTCAAGCCGTTCAATGACCCGACGTCAAGCGGCTCGGTTATTTGCGAGACCGACCGCAAAGTGGATGTGCCGGTGTATATTTGGCGCAAGAACCAACTCCTGATAACCATGCGGGCAAAGGACTTCTCGTTTATTTTAGAGGAAAGTCTGAGCCATATTTTTGATATCATCAAGCGTCACCGGCTGAAGGTGTCGCTGATTCAGTCGTCCGCCGTAACGATTTCTGTGTGCGTGGACAAAACGCGCTATGTGACGGATGCGATAAGGGAGTTGGGCGACGCATACGCCGTGACCTACAACGAGAATCTGAGCCTGCTGACCATCCGCGGTACAACGCCCGAAATCCTCAAGCGCGAGCAGGCGGGACGTTCGATTATGCTGACCCAGACAACCCGCCGCACAGCGCGATTGGTCATCAAAGAAGAAATGCCTGAATGACCAAATGAGAAAATGATGAAATGAGAAAATGATGAAATGAGAAAATGATGAAATCATATCATGGATAACACGTTACAAAATTATTTTTCTGCTGCTTATTGGAAGGAAATAGGGCACGATTTTGTAGAAGCCCTGAAGACCAAGAAGTTCTGGAAGGAACTGGTGCTGATGACGCTCGGTATGATCTGTGGCGCCGCGGCGGTGTATTACTTCCTGATGCCAAGCCACCTGATTGTGGGAACGATTTCGGGTTTGAGTATCGTGATAAACACGGTACTTGGCGGCAACGCGGATACGCTGTCTTACTGGGTAATGGGCATTAACGCGTTCCTGCTCTTGTTAGCGTTCCTGCTGATTGGCAACGAGTTCGGCGCAAAAACCGTCTATACGGCAATGATTCTCGGTCCGCTGATTCAGCTTTGGGACCGCATTTATCCCTACACGAACTTCACGCACCGCGTGATTGAGAATCCGGATATTCTGGCGCAAGTGCAAGCCGGACAGACCGTGCTGGATATGAACGGTAATCCGTATATTCTGAACCGTGCGGGAGAACTGCTGGAGCAGGTCAAATCGTCCGTTATGGCATCCGGATTAGGAGCAGGGGATGTGTGGTTTGACCTTGTCTGCTTTGTGTTCCTGCTGTCTGCGTGCCAGGCGTTTGAATTCCGCATCAATGCATCAACAGGCGGCTTGGATATTCTGGCGAAGATAATCAATAAGTACCTGCACTTCGACATCGGTGCTTCAGTCAGCATCGGCGGCGCGTTGATTTGCTGCTCGGCGTTTATGATTAATGACTTCCGGATGGTAGTCATCGGCCTTATCGGTACATGGATTAACGGACTGGTAATCAATCACTTTACGGATGCTTTCAACCGACGCAAACGCGTTTGTATTATATCCCCGCAGCATGAGGTTATCCGCGAATATATTGTTAACACGCTTGTGCGTGGCTGTTCGCTGTATCAAATAGAGGGTGGATATTCCAATGAGAAGCATGTGGAGATACAAGTGCTGCTGATGCAAGACGAGTTTGCGTCTCTGATGGATTATATTCGTACCAATAATATACCCGCCTTTATTACAGCGGGCAATTGTTCTGAGGTTTATGGCCTTTGGTTCAGGCATAAGAAACGCCACGGACATATAGAAATCGTCAACGAGTAAAGAAACTGAAGTTGACACTTCCGTACGTCCGCTGCTCCACAAAGTGGGGATGGTCCGAGAAATTATTGTCTTTGGAATGTTCGAGCACGAATATTCCATTTTCTTTGAGCATGTCGTGGTCAAAAATCAAGTCCGGCAATTCAGGCAGCCGTTCCAGAGAGTAGGGTGGGTCGGCATAAATAAAATCGTACTTTATCCGGCAAGCATTAATAAAGCGGAATACATCGCCACGGATGACGGTCAGATTATTGACGCCCAATTGTTTGCAGGCGCTGATGATGAAGTTCTGCTGCACATGCGCCAGTTCAACGGCCGTAACTTCCCGCGCTCCGCGAGACACAAACTCCAAACCGATACTGCCCGTTCCGGCAAACAAATCCAATACGTCAATCCCCTCAAAATCCATGCGGTTGTTGAGCAGATTGAACAGGCTTTCCTTTGCAAAGTCCGTAGTGGGCCGTGCAGTGATATTTTTAGGGGGCGACAACCGCCGCCCCCTGTATTTTCCGGAAATGATTCTCATTATTCCCAGTTACCTGCGTTGTTATTCGGCGCGTAGATATCACCAATCTTCAGACCGGGATAGTGATCAAGCTTGGTTTCTTTGTCGATGAGGTTTACCAGTTCCTGCTCGTTGAGGTCGGCCAGATACATGGTGTACGGTGCACGTGCTTCCATCAGCGGAACGCGGATGCCTTGCGAAGTGGTGTACTCGTTGTTTACTTCCACTTCAAAACGCTGACCGTTTGAGAAAGGCACTTCCACAATGCCGGCGATATTCTCGGCATTGTATTCGCCTTTATAGAGGGACTCAAGCATGTTCTTGTAGAGGGTGTCGCGGCGGAAACCTTGCAGACCGTTCTTAATAACTTCCTTGTCATTCTCCCAGACATATTTATACAATTCCTCGTCGGTAGCGAACTGTTGTTTACCGCGTTTGGCCTTTGCTTTCGCCTGATCCAGAATCTTAACGGCTTTATGCTCCGTCAAACCGGCTTCCAACTGTTTGTCTGTCAGTGCACCTTCTTTCATTACCTCTTTTTTCGGGGTATTACGGAGAAACAGCACCAGCGAATCCAAATTGGCGGTATAGCGACCGTTAACATGATGGAACTCCACTTCAGCAGTACGAAGGGCGATAAGGTTCTTGACCACTTGTACTTCACGGTCAGCACGGGTTTCCTCGAAACGAATCGGGGTAACAACACTCATAACGCAGAAAATTGCCAGCACAATGGCTGCTGCACCTAAAAGAATGCGATAAATAATTTTACTCATGGTTTATTTTGTATTTTAAGTTGCTGTTTGGTATGATTTTTGCTATAACTTTCACCAAAAATCACAAATATCGCGGCAAAATTACAAAAACTTTTTTATATGTGCAAATTTTTTTGTACTTTTGCACGATTTTTTGGGATAAATGAAAAAATGATAAATGATTAAATGAGAAAATGATATGGCAGACAGCAATAAAGTATTGTATGATATTCTGACGGAACGGCTTGAATTACTCCGGCAATTGGATAAGGAAGGTGATTCGGACCGTCGCCGTCATGTGGCGCGCGAAACGGCGGAACTGCATGCCAAATTGGCGCACCGGCTTGGTTTGTACCAAATCAAGACCGAGATGGAGGATTTGGCGCTCAAGTTCACGAATTATGACCTATATAAATATATCGCGCACGCGCTGAACGAGAAAAAGTCCGAGCGTGACGCGTTTATTGAGCGGTTCATTGCGCCGATTAGCGAGAAACTGACCAAAGAGGGTTTTACCTTCACGATTAAAGGACGCCCGAAATCCATTCACTCCATCGCTCACAAAATGGAGGTGCAACATTGCGATATTGACCGGATTTACGACTTGTTTGCAATTCGAATCATCCTTGATTCGCCGTTAGAGAAAGAAAAATCCGACTGCTGGCAAGTTTATTCGCTTATTACGGATGTCTTCCAGCCTAATCCGAAACGTCTGCGCGACTGGCTGTCCGTGCCGAAAGAAAACGGTTACGAAAGTTTGCATACAACGGTGCTCGGCCCCGATAATAAATGGGTGGAAGTACAGATTCGTACCCGCCGGATGGATGAAATTGCCGAGAAAGGTGTGGCTGCGCACTGGGCGTATAAGGGCGTGAGTGCCGGTGCTACGAATATCGCTCCGAATGCAGTGTATGTGTTTACGCCAACGGGCGATTTGCGCCGTTTGCCTGCGGGTGCGACCGTGCTTGATTTCGCTTTCTCCATTCACTCGGATGTCGGCTGCCACTGCATTGGCGGACGTATACGCAATCAGAACGTGCCCATCCGTCAGCAGTTGGAAAATGGCGATCAGGTAGAAATTCTTACTTCGCCAAACCAGCACCCTAATCAGGACTGGCTTAATGTGGTTGTTTCCACCAAGGCAAAGAACAAAATCCGGCAGGCACTCAAGGAGATTGAGTACAAGTTTGCCGCTGAAGGACGCGAGCTGTTCGAGCGTCGCTTCAAGAACTGGAAGTTAGACTACGATGAAGGTCAAGTGTCCAAACTTGCCACCAAACTCGGTTTCAAGGCCGTTTCGGATATGTTCCAGTCTCTGGCGCAGGGAAAAGAGGATATTCTGCACATGCGTGATGCTTTCCTCCAACAAGACGAACCGCAACAGGTTGTACATACCGAAAAAACCGAATACGTGCCCAATGGAGATACTTCCGGTTTGGCGATAGAAGTGGATATGAACGTCAAGAATGTGGATTATAACCTTGCCACCTGCTGTTCGCCGAAGCCCGGAGACCCGATATTTGCATTTATCAGCGTCACGAAAGGCATCCGTATTCACCGCTGCGATTGCACGAACGCAGAGAATATGCGCGAACGCTATCCTTACCGCGTTTTGCCGGCACGTTGGAACAAAAAAACAGATAATAATTGATCATTATGGATATATCAGTAATTGTACCGTTGTTTAATGAGGCAGAATCGCTGCCGAAGTTGTATGAGTGGATTGAGCGCGTGATGAACGAAAACAAGTTCTCGTTCGAAGTCATTTTTGTCAATGACGGCTCTACCGACGAATCGTGGCAAGTCATTGAGGACTTGAAAAAAAGTCATACTCCTGTTCACGGCATTTGTTTCCGCCGCAATTACGGCAAATCAGCTGCGCTGCATTGCGGATTCCAAGCCGCAAAAGGCGATGTGGTGATTACAATGGACGCCGATTTGCAGGATTCGCCGGATGAGATTCCCGAACTCTACCGTATGATAAAAGAGGATGGCTTTGACCTTGTCAGCGGATGGAAAAAGAAACGCTATGACAACAAGCTGACAAAGAATATTCCTTCCAAACTCTTCAACGCTACCGCCCGCAGCGTGACCGGCATTAAGTTGCATGACATGAACTGCGGCCTGAAAGCCTATCGCAACGAGGTAGTGAAGAATATTGAAGTGTTCTCGGAAATGCACCGCTATATTCCGTATCTTGCGAAAAATGCCGGCTTTACCAAGATTGGTGAAAAGGTAGTGCAGCACCGCAAACGCGAGTTCGGAACCAGCAAATTCGGTCTAAACCGCTTTGTGAACGGCTATTTGGACCTGATGACGCTGTGGTTCCTCAACAAGTTCGGCAAACAGCCGATGCACTTCTTCGGCTTTATCGGCAGCCTGATGTTCATTTTGGGCTTTATCTCGATTATTGTGGTCGGAGCCATGAAGCTCTATGCCCTTTATCACGGACAACACGCCATGTTGGTAGCGAATAATCCGTACTTCCACTTATCGATTCTGGCGATGGTGCTTGGCTGTATGTTGTTCCTTGCCGGATTCCTCGGCGAAATGATTGCCCGTAATTCCCAGTCCCGTAACGATTACCTGATTAGCAAAACAATATGACCCTTGACGACCAGCGAAATACGATAGAACGCGCCTTGGGAGAGCGTATGCTCAATCATGCGTTTTTCTTTCTCCGTCAGTGGGCGAAGGAATTGAGCTTCGGCCCTTATTCTGACCGTATTCATTCGCTTTCGCAGAGTTATAACGGGCTTTTTGATTATTATTTGGCAGCCGATGACCCTGAAAGAGATGAGGTGCATGACAAACTGACCTCCGAAACGTATCATCTGGTGGACGAAATGTATGCCGCAATTCGCATCAAACGCGGTCTGTCACCCGAAATGCACGGATTCAACAAGGATAGCAACGAAAGTGTGCTTAATTATTTTTCCCATTGCGTGAATTTGCAGGAGGAGGATTTGGATTGGCTGTGTGATATGGCAAGCGACCCGAATCACGGCGCAATAGCTTTGGTCGCCATTGCCGGCTTAAGCAGTAATCTTAAGACGCATTTCCAGGAAAATGCCATGCTTGCGCTTATTGATTGCATGAATTCCGACAGTATGATAGTTGCCGAGCAAGCGCGCGTATATACCATTATGTTGCTCGCCCAGTGGGATTTGCGTCTGGATTTCTTTCCGGATATTCAGGACGCTTTCATTGAACAGAATGGCAACGGTGAAGATTCGTATATGGCGCTGCGGGCACTTATTTTGTCCATTAATACCAATCTGCGCGATATGGTAAGGAACAAGGAATTGCAAGAAGAAGACCTCCCCGACGAAGTGTTGGAAGTCATTAACGATGCTTCCAAAGACGAGGATGAGGACTTCGAGACCAAGCTGGAACGGCTTGCGCAATTCCTGCCGAAAGATGAGAAAGGCCTGATACTTGGGTGATGGACGCGGTGCTTAACGAAGATGAGGAACGGATTGCCGAAATACAGAAGTTGTATCTTGAAATTGGTTCCATTGACCTTATGTGGGACAGAATGGATGAGGCAGAAGATTGGCTCATTGACCGTCTGCGCACGAACAAAGCCACCATTAAGGATTATATCAATTATGCGCATTGCTGTTTCATCAGGGGCGATAGGATGATGGCATATGAGAACTATTTGGAAGCCAAACGTCTTTGCAAGAGCAATCGCACTTTCTTTGAAATTTTCCGTCCTGACCGCAAAATGCTTGTCGAAAAGGGCATTCCTTTGGAGCAGGTGTATCTGATGGAGGACCAATTGTTAAAATAAAATGGGTAAAGCAAAATGGATATTAGGCGGACTGGGGTTTGTTCTCGGCGGTCCGATAGGAGCAGTCATTGGTGTGATACTGGGCTCGTTGTTTGAAGGCGGCTCTTCATGGATGGGTAGGCTTACAGGCGGCGAAGAAGAAACGGAAACGGAAAATACCGGACGAACTTACAGAAGCGCTTCCGGCAATGCGCGACGTGCTACAGCCGGCGATATCAAAATCGCATTGCTGGTGCTGATAGCCTGCGTGATAAAGGCCGACGGGCGTGTCCTGAAATCGGAAGTGAACTTTATCAAGCCCTTCCTGCTCAAGACCTATGGCGAAGAGGGTGCCAAAGAAGCCCTGCAGATGCTTAAGAAAATGCTGGACCGGGATATTGATGTGGTTGCCGTTTCGCGACAGATAGCCGGACATGTCAATTATTCTACGCGTCTGGAGATAATTCACATGCTTCTTGACCTTGCGAATGTCGACGGGGATTTTGCCGAGCAGGAGCGTTCGCTGATAGAGCAAATAGCCGCAAATATGCAAATCTCGCCGAAGGATTTGGATTCTCTGACGGCGATGTATCGCAAAACGAAAGACCCGAATTGGGCTTATACAGCGTTGGAAATCGAGCCTTCCGCTTCCGATGATGAGGTCAAAAAGGCATATCGCCGCATGGCAATGAAGTATCATCCGGACAAAGTTGCAACAGCCGGCGAGGAAATCAAACAACAGGCGACGGAGAAATTCCGCACCATTAACGAAGCGTATGAGCACATTAAGCTTCTCCGCGGCATGAAATAGTGCCGTGATATGCAAAAAATCAAAATAAATTTGCATACCCGGAAAAAAGTTTGTACCTTTGCAGCCGCTTTTGAAACAAAATCCTGTGAAAGAGAAAAACGAACCACATTGGAACACCGTCATCACGCCTCGTGACAGGTTACTTACGCTGGATTGGCGTGAGATATGGCGCTATCGTGACATGTTCACGCTATTTGTGGAACGTGCATTCCGTACTGCTTACAAGCAAACTATTCTCGGTCCGCTGTGGTTCATTATCACGCCGGTTCTTTCCGTGATTGTTTATGTGACGGTATTTGGAGGCGTGGCGAAAATCCCGACCGATGGTGTTCCGCCGGTATTGTTCTACTTGCTGGGTATTTCTGTCTGGGGCTATTTTGCTTCCTGTCTTAATTCCACGTCCAATTCCTTTGTTACCAATGCGGATATTTTCGGAAAGGTTTATTTCCCGCGCATTATTATGCCGATGGTAGCAGTGACAACGAATCTGCTGGTTTTTGTCATACAATTGGCAATCTTCTTTGCCTTTTATATCTATTACGTTGCTACCGGCACTGAATTAACCATTCATTGGCAGGTCGTTTTATTCCCGTTCCTGATGCTGCTGTTGGCGCTGATGGCAATGGGATTCGGCATGGTTTTCTCGTCTTTGACGACCAAATATCGCGATTTGCAGATCATGCTCACGAAAATCATTTCTTTGTGGGTTTATGTGACGCCGGTCATCTATCCGATGAGTCTGGTAACCAATCCCAAACTTCATCTGGCGATGTCGCTTAATCCGGTAACGCCGGTGGTGGAGGCAATTCGTTTCTCGCTGCTTGGGCAAGGGCAGTTCTCCTGGCTGTGGCTCGGCTACAGCGCGTTGGTAACAACCATTCTGCTTCTGGTCGGCTTGATGCTATTCAATAAAGTGCAAAAATCCTTCATGGACACGGTATAAATGGCAAGGAAACAAGAGCAATATTGGAATACGGTAATCAGTCCGAACACCTATGCAAAAGGTCTCGGGCTGCGCGAGTTATGGTCCAAACGCTACTTGATTTGGCTATTTATCAAGCGTGACCTGACGGTGCAGTTCAAGCAGACGATTTTCGGTTTTACATGGTATTTCATTTCGCCGTTGTTCTCGATGGTGATGTACATCGTTGTATTCGGCCGCATTGCCGGAATACCAACGGACGATATCCCGCAACCGGTATTCTACTTGAGTGGAATCTGCCTGTGGGAATATTTCTCGACCTGTCTCACATCCGTTTCGAATACATTCCAGACCAACTCCAATCTGTTTGGAAAAGTTTATTTCCCGCGTCTTGTATCGCCCGTTTCGGTCGTGATGTCGAAACTTTTCCACTTCTCGCTGCAATTGGGCACGTTCGTGATTGTTTATGTCATGTTCGTGATTAAAGGTGTCAACCTGCGCCCGAACTGGTATCTGGCGCTTTTCCCCGTGCTCATCTTCATGATTCAGGGCTTGGCGCTGGGACTTGGTCTCATCGTTTCCTCTCTCACCACGAAATACCGCGACCTGACGAACTTCTTCGGCGTTTTTGTTTCGCTGTGGATGTACGCGACGCCGATAGTTTATCCGTTGAGTTACGTTACCAATCCGACGTTGCACAAAATAATGCTTTTGAATCCGATGACGGCGATAATAGAAACTTTCAAGTACGGAGCGTATGGCGCCGGAGAATTCAGCTGGCAGGCTTTAGGCTACAGCGCGGCATGTATAGCCGTTTTGCTGGTTATCGGTATCGCGATGTTCAACCGCAAGCAGAAATTCTTTATTGATACCATTTAGACATGACGAAGATTCTCTTCATATGTCATGGCAATATCTGTCGTTCCCCGATGGCGGAATTTATTATGAAACATCTGGTGTCGGAAGCCGGCAGATGTGATTCGTTTGAAATAGCCTCTGCCGCTGTCTCTACAGAGGAAATAGGCAACGACCTCTATCCTCCCGCCAAACGTATTCTGACCGCTAAAAATATTCCGTTTACACATCGTTCCGCACGTCAGATGACTCGTGCGGATTACAATTACTATGACCACATCATCTGCATGGACCACAGCAATTTGCGTTGGCTGCGTTATATCATTGGCGACGATTCGGATGGCAAAGTCTCGCTGCTGATGTCTTGGGCGCACAAGAACCGTGATGTCGCTGACCCGTGGTACACCGGCGATTTCGAAACGGCATACAACGATATTGACGAGGGCTGTCGTGCGTTGCTTGGAAACATTATCTAATTTTATCATATATGCTAATCAAAATCTATAGTGCAGCCCCGGTAGGGATAGACGCGGTTCCGGTAACAATAGAGGTACATGCAACACCCGGCTATGATTTTACGTTGGTCGGATTGCCGGACAATGCCGTCAAGGAGTCGCATGACCGAATCCTTGCGGCTTTGACAGTCAACGGTTTTGAAGCGCTGCGCCGCTCTTTTACCATCAATATGGCACCTGCCGACATCAAGAAAGAAGGGGCTGCATTTGATTTGCCTTTGGCGATTGGTATGTTGGCCGGAGACGAGAAACTTAAGTCCAACAAACTGGAGCAGTATATGATTATGGGTGAATTGTCGCTGGACGGCTCATTACAACCCATTCGGGGTGCTTTGCCTATTGCACTCTGTGCGCGAAAAGAAGGCTTCAAAGGGTTGATTCTGCCGGCTGCCAATGCCGGAGAAGCGGCTGTAGTTGAGGGATTGGAAGTGTATGGTTTGGATAATCTTCTGGATGTGGTGCATTTCTTGAACGGAACAGCGAAAGACGAACTGAATCCTGAAGACAAGTTTGAGCCGGTGCATATAGATGTACAAGCCTTGTTTGATGAGTTGGCATTTCCGACAGACTTGGATTTTTCGGATGTGCGCGGACAATTCAAAGTGCGTCGTGCGGTAGAAATTGCAGCTGCCGGCGGACATAATATGATTATGGTAGGCCCTCCCGGAGCGGGAAAATCAATGATTGCCAAGCGCATTCCGACAATTCTGCCTCCGCTGACACTTGAAGAGGCGCTGGAGACGACAAAGATTCACTCGATTGCCGGACTGACGAACAAACGCAATGTTGCAGGCAGTTCCCTGATTGTACAACGCCCGTTCCGTTCCCCGCACCATACAATAACGGACGTGGCACTGGTTGGCGGAGGTACCAACCCGCACCCGGGGGAAATCTCCCTCGCTCATAACGGGGTGCTCTTTCTGGATGAGCTGCCGGAATACAAACGCTCGGCATTAGAAGTCATGCGGCAGCCGCTTGAAGACAGAAAAATCACTGTGGCGCGCGCCAAGGATACCGTCGAATATCCGGCGTCGTTCATGTTGGTTGCGGCGATGAACCCTTGTCCTTGCGGGCATTACGGGGAGAATAACCCGGCGCATCCGTGTACCTGCACGCCGGCGCAAATCCATCGTTACCTCGCAAAAATCAGCGGTCCTTTATTGGACAGAATTGACATCCAATGCGAAATCGAAAGTGTCCCCTATGAGCAATTGCGTGAGACGCAGCCGGGAGAATCTTCGGCGGTAATGCGCGAACGGGTGCTCAAAGCGCGAAAGGTGCAGCATGAGCGGTTCAAGCACAGCAAACTTGTTCATTGCAATGCGATAATGAACAGCAAGATGGTTCGCCAGTACTGTGCGTTGGATGAGGAATGTGACAAACTGCTGGAGTACTCGATGTCCAAACTGGGTCTGTCTGCACGTGCCTATGACCGAATCCTCAAGGTCGCGCGTACAATAGCGGATTTGGAAGGAAGCGGGAACATTCAGAAGCAACACTTGTTAGAGGCTATCTCATATCGAAGCCTGGATAGAAATAGCTGGGGAGGATAAATGTCTGGAACGGCGATGAGTATGCGAATTGTAGATAGGTTATCGGAGCACATTCGGAAAGATAAATTCCGGGAATTCCTTCGTTATGTGATTGTCGGAATAGTAGCTACCGGCATTCACTATGGCATATATGTGCTTTTATTAATGGCGGGTGATTCTCTTATCTGGTCAAATGTCGCATATTCAATCGGATATATTCTGTCGTTTGTTGCCAATTTTTACATGACGACATACTTCACCTTCAGAACAACGCCGTCATGGAAGAAACTCGGCGGAATGGTAGGTGCGCATCTCGTTAATTATGCGCTGCATATTCTGTTGCTTAACCTCTTCATTCTCGTAGGAGTACCGGAAAGAATTGCTCCTATCCCGGTATTTTGTATTGTTATCCCTGTTAACTTTATACTTCTTCGTTTTGTATTTATAAATCATAAGAAATGAAAAAAATCAGTATAATAGTGCCCTGCTATAATGAGCAGGAGTCTTTGCAATTGCTTTATCAGGAACTTTGCAAGTTGATGAAAGCCGAGCCTGCGTATGCGTGGGAGATTCTTTTCGTAAATGATGGTAGCAAAGATGAAACGCTGCAGGTTATTCAGGCGCTCTCAGCGCAAGATCCGTCGATTTCGTATGTTGACCTTTCCCGCAATTACGGGAAAGAGACGGCCATGTTAGCCGGATTCGATTATGCGCAAGGTGATGCCTGTGTCATTATTGACGCCGACATGCAAGATCCGCCGTCACTTATCCCACAGATGATTAAAAAATGGGAAGAAGGCTATGACGATGTGTATGCGCGTCGCGTAGACCGCGGAAAGGAATCATGGCTGCGCAGGAAGTTGTCGATGGCATACTATAGACTATTGACGAAATCGTCACGCATAGATGTCTTACCTAATGTGGGCGATTTTCGCTTGCTGGACAAGCGCTGTATAGAGGCGTTGCGCACATTGCGTGAACAGGGACGATACACAAAGGGAATGTTTTGTTATATCGGATTCCGCAAGGCAGAGATTACGTTCGATCGGCAAGACAGAGCCGTTGGAAGCAGTAAGATGAGTTACCGTTCCTTGTTCCATTTGGCGATAGAGGGACTGATGTCTTATACCACAGCTCCGTTGCGCATGGCATCTATTTTGGGCTTGCTGGTATCTCTCATATCGTTTATATATGCCTTATGGATATTGGTTAAGACATTGATTTGGGGCGACCCGGTTGCCGGTTTCCCGACGCTGATGGTGGTAATATTGTTCCTCGGAGGTGTACAACTCCTCGCTTTGGGCGTGCTTGGGGAATATGTCGGAAGAATCTTTCATGAGAGTAAGCACCGTCCCAACTATTTCGTACAAACCTACTATTCGTCTAAAAAATGAAGCGTGCTCATAAAATCTCAATCATTGCGGTTCTTTTGGTCTTTGCTGCATACCTTTTCTGTCTTGTCTTCTTCATTGTTTACAAGGCACAATGGACCTACGGCGATGACCACCAGTTCCTCGTTTCAACAGCTATCGGCAAACCCATTCCTGCGTGGGTCGGAACGCAGCCTGAAATAGGGCGTTTCTGGCCATTGGGACAGTTGGATTATGATTTGCTTCTTTGGGTGCCGGCGGACTACAAATGCCTGGCGCACTTTATATTAAGTGCTTTTTCCTTTGTCGCATTGGCGTTGCTTGTCATCGGCGGTGTAATGGCCACATTAAAGGAATACACCCTGCCGGTTCGGGTTTGGGTGGCGGTCTTAACCGCTATGATGTTAACCGCTTCTGTTTATTATGTGTTTGTCTATTTGGTCTTTGCCGAACGTGTGATGACGGTTCTCATCGCGGCTACTTTTATCCTGTTCTTGATGCTGTACAGAACCGATAAGTGGGGCTATGCATTGGGCGGATTGTTATGTGCGGCCTATCTTGTTTTTTGCAAAGAGATAATGTTTGGAACAATGGCTGTGCTTGCCTTATTCATGCTGATTATGGATAGAAAAGCGACCGCCACTCAAAAAGCCGCATGGTATGCTCTTTTGGCGATAGCCGGCATATACATAGGTATTTATCTCGGCTGCATTTATCCTCGGATTCAGCACGTCTATAATGACGAAAGACCTAAATTCGAGATTTTCAACATCTTATGGTATATGATGTTGCGTCTTAAAATGTGGTATCCCGCATTACTGGTGGCGCTTATTCGCTGTTATGCCATTATCATTAAGAAGGACAGGGAGCATCTTTTATATGACGCCTTCCTTTTGGCGGGCTTTACGTATATGTTGGCGATGGCGGTTTTGCGCTTTCAGTACGACTACTATTATTTCCCCGCTTTGGCATTTGTCGCGATTCCGACGGCTTATTACCTGGTATATTATTTCAAGGAGTGGGGTAGTATCGCAATCTTGGCTTTGATGTGCTGTTTCTCGTGTTATTCACTGCCCACCGTTATTCGCGAGCAGATTAACCATCGCGTGACGACCTATCCGATGATGGAGCGGTATTATCAGCTTCATGCTGCCGGATACACATTGGTTTGGGAGAAAAAAGACTTGTCCGGATGGGACGATACCTTATGCGGATATCATAAATTTATCCACATAACCTGGATTAATTATTTTTATGGCTTGTCTGGCAAACCTATGTCTTTCGAGTTTGAAAATACGCCTCCTGAAGGGGCTAAATGGGCTAAATTCTCTTTTGAGCGTGCTGACGACAAACCCATAGAGCAGCAGGTCCGGGTGGAAATCATGAACTGATGTTTCACACGACCCTTACAGGAAATTCAGGAACAGCGTGATAATGGCGGTGTTGATGATATCTGCAAACATGGCGCCGATGATGGGGACAATCAGGAAGGGTTTGACGGTATAGCGGTATTTGTAACATACGGCACTCATGTTCGCCATCGCATTGGGCGTAGCTCCCAAGCCGAATCCGCAAATGCCGGCACACAGTACCGCGGCATCGTAGTTGCGCCCTAACAGCGGGAAAGCAGCGAAATACACAAACAGCGCCATCATCAATACCTGCGAGGCCAGAATGACAACCAACGGAAGGGCGAGACTCTTCAGTTCCCACAACTTCAGAGATATCATTGCTATGCCGAGGAACAGCGACAAACAGATGTTCCCCACACTGATGATACGCTCCATATTCAGCAATTTATCTGCCTTCACCCACTGACCATTTTCCTTGTATTTGACGAATCCGATGATATTGCGCACGAACGCGGCTAATATCAAGGCGCCGAAATAGGTGGGAAACGTGATACCCGTCTTGGCGAGTGCCCAACTCAATACGATGCCGCCTGCCATCACAAGCAGAATCCAATAGCACGCCTTCGCATATTGTTGGAACTCCTGCTCGTTCGAACTGACACGTTTGGCGCGTCCTGTGGGCGAAGCCTCGTCGCTCTCGATACCCGCCATAGCTGGGTCTATCTCATCATCTTGCGGCTGCATCTGTTCTTGCGTCAGTTTTTTCCGTATGATAAGTTCCGCCAACGGACCGCCAAGCATCGAACCGGCTATCAGGCCGAACGTAGCGGCTGCCATGCCGATTGTTCCGGCGCCTTGCAGCCCCATTCCTTCCAATACTTCTGCAAATCCGCCTGCTGTTCCGTGACCGCCCGTCATGGATACACTACCGGCTGCGATGCCAAGCAGAGGATCCACGCCTAACAGTTTCGTAATACCCAACGGCATCAGGTTCTGCAACGCGATGATGACCACCAACAGCACCAGCATAATCACCAGTGCCTTGCCGCCCTGTTTGAGCACTTTCAGGTCGCTCTGGAAGCCCACGCTGGTAAAAAAGGCTAACATAAAGATATCCTTCAGTGTGTCGTCAAACGATATCTCCAGATGGCAGAACCCGTAAAGCGCCAAGGTTATCAATGAGAAGATGATGCCGCCACTTACAGGCGATGGTATGCAGAACTTCTGCAGGAAGCCGACTTTTCGCGTTAATACCATACCAACCATCAGCGCCAAGGCGCCTATGCCGGCAGTTTGAATCATGTCCAGTTCAATGCTTGTCATATATCAATAATCAATTAAAACCTGTATTGTATCTTGATGTTGGCGGCATGTCTGTTTACTTTCGCTTCGCTGCAGAAACCATCAAACATATCATGCCAGTCAACGCCCAAATTCAAGAACTTTCCTATCTGCTTGTTCACGGACAGACAGCCATAAACAGGTGTGCCGTACAGTTCCCGCACGGGCGACTGCTGGGTATAATATACAACCTGCAGTCCTATCTGCCAGTTACGCGGAAGATAGGCGGTCGGAGCAAAGCGAACAGACGCAAAAACTTTACTCTTGGCGATATAGAGATTCGCTCCGCCCGTCAGCGTCAGCCATTTCGTTTTCCAGTAGGCCGATGCATTTATTTCGCCGAAATTCTCGTCGTCTTCAACGATATAATAACTCGCCTCCGGCTGCACCGTCAGTTTCTGTTTGCGGTAGGCGTATGCCAGCTTAATCTGATTGATATCCCTTTCATCCAATAACCCTTTTGCCTTTGCCCATTCCTCATTATGAATCGTGTTGGCATCCATAAAAAGTACCGCATAGGCAGGATTATAGTATTTGCGGTAGTAGCCCAACTGAATTTGATGTTGGTCTGTGGGGGTATAAAGGATAGAGGCGCTTGTGTTGTCACGGACGTCAAAAAACTTCTGAACGGTTCCGGAGTCGGCCAATTGGTAGTTATAGAACATCACACGACTACCCGCCGTAAACCGCCAATGCGGCAGGGAGTAGCTGAACTGCAGATAAATGTCATGGTTAAACACATGCCAATTCCTGTCCGTTTCCTTTTGCCTGGTTATCAGGTAATCTCCTTCAACACCCGCCATCATATCCAGTCCTTTGGCCAACGGCGTATTCAGCTCAACGACAAACATCGGCAATTGGTTATATGAACCCGGATCGCCCGCATACTGATATCCGCCTAAAACCAGCAGTTCTGTGCCCTTGTCATTGAAGGTGTGGAAATACCGTGCTCTCCCCATGATTTTCTGGGAGTGTCCGTCCGGCATCGCAAGATATTGCTGGGTGAGATAGGTCAGCAGCCTGTTCTGCGCATCAAACCGGTTGGTCATGTGCAGCGTCACATACTCTTTATGCCCCTCCTGGTAGCGGTAGGCCGCATTGGCATAGAGGTCGGTACGCTGACTGCCGTATAGCACATTCACTGTGCCGTTGCCTTCCATCTTTTTCCCGAAGCCTCCTTGCCCTTCTACGAAGCCTTTCACAGTATCCGGCATGGCCATATTGATGTCTAGCACATTGCCCGTTCCGATGGTACCTTTCGCGACACCTGTATTGGTGCAGACGTGAATCTTGGCGATGTCTTTGGCTTTCATCTGACTCAGGATTAGTCGCACGTCGCCGTTTATTGGTGTGTTATCAATGCGGAGGTTGTAATCTTCGATAACATTTTCATAGCCGCCTATCATCAGGTCCGGCATCATCTGGAGCACATCTAACAGCGACTCTTCCCCTGTCAGTTCCATGCGCTGGGGATAAATCATTGTCCTGTCGGCTTTTACCTCTATGATAGGCAGACTGTCGTTGCCATATACATAGGCTGCCAAGAGCCACAGACCTGTCAACATGATGATAACTCGCTGCATACTTTGGTGGGTCAGCAATGCCGCTATTGTTGTTATTGAGGTTATTCTATACGTTTTACCCCGCAAAGGTACAACTTTTTTCTGACATCTGCAAATTTTTCTGTAAAATGCAAAAGAAAACTTAAACCAATCAGCCAATGTCCTTACATTGTCCTAACATAGTCCTAACATTGTCCTTACATTGCCATAAGAGAAGTACAAGACACCTAATATGTGACTAATCTTAATGGACGAGATTCGTCGTCAGCTTTCTTGAATAGCAATAACACGGGGTCATCCGGTTTCGGCAACCTTATGCCAATCAATTCTGTCCATGGAGACAATTTGTCAGCAGCCTTTCTTCTTCGCTGAATTTGTTGAACACTCAGTTTCTTATATCGACGATTTTCATCGGGTTGGAAGGGTTCTATGATTCCGTGTTGTTCAGCGGCAACTATCTGTTCTGCCGATGCGACATAAATGGCCTCATTGGACAAGTGGCTGCAAGATTCGGCAAAGCGTACACGTTCCGCCTTGCTCATTCCAAGAGCAACACTTTTTATTCTATCCGGCGCATCTTTTTTCATGATGTTTTTCCATAGATTACACTCAATTTCCTCTGATATGTAATAGGGCTGCTCTGCCGGCACATAGACAAATCGAAGTTTCTTGCCCTTTATTCGGACGGAACGTGCCAACGGAGGTTCTTCTGTTTGAACTTGCATCATCGGATCATCCGGCAATGTAAATGCCACACGGAATCCGATATATCCGGCAGATGTTTCAGGAATATACCATCGGCGGATAGATAAATGGCTGTTGGCATTGCATTCATCATAACTGCCTCCTCGCACGACACGATAACTGCCGGTGTCTGCACCGCAGGGATTAGGACGAGAACCTAACTGATATGCACCATATATATCTTGACACCATTCGGACACATTACCCGTCATGTCATACAAACCTAATTCATTCGGATGTTTGCGTCCGACAGGGTGTTTCCAGTTTCCGGAACCGGAATATGTCCATCCGATACTATCTGCTATGTTTCCTCCCGCAAAACGGAAAAACTTGCTTTTGCTTCCGCCGCGTGCGGCGTATTCCCATTCCGCTTCTGTAGGAAGACGAAACGGATAGCCGGTGATACTGTCCAAACGACGCACAAATTCCTGGCAGTCGTTCCATGACACATAAGAAATAGGAAGAGTAGGGTAACCTTTGGGACTGATGATTTCACGGTCGGGCATTACCGCACGCCATAATTCGACTGTGACTTCTGTGGTAGCGATATAATATGGTGATAGGAAGACAAGATGGGCAGGTTTGTCTGTTAAAATATCCGGGTCATATTGTTCTTCAGTCGCGCCCATTATGAACGAACCGCCTTCAACTCGTTGCATGGTCAGATACCAATCTTTTCCTGCGGAACTATCTTTGCCGCCTGTATGAATCTTAATTTCAACCCGTTGTAACGAATCTGGCACAACTAATTTATGCCGCCGTGCTGCCATAGGTAACACGGATGTAAGAAGTACTATTATTACCAGCCATTTTCGACGCACGTATGTACATCAACAATTTCCGTGCCAAACAAAAAAATGGTTCCTCGAACATGCTTCAAGAAACCATTTTATTATTTTTCGGGTGGAGAGTGGGGCTCGAACCCACGACACTCGAAACCTCAAATCTGTTTTCGTAACTTGCTGAATATCAGCCGTTTAACAATTCAGTTTAATATCAATTTTTGCCTGTTTTGGGACATTTTTGGGACACTTTTTTACACAAAAT
>CAJOFV010000034.1 GCA_905233925.1 Paludibacteraceae bacterium | reverse complement strand
AAGAAAATCGGATAATACAGCAAATGCTTGCGTCCGGGAACAAACAACAGCACCTCCAAATGCCCCAAAACAATGAGCATGAACCAGCCGAACGCGATGGACGAGTGCATGAAGCCGAAAAGCTTGTTGCGCTTCCACAAGGGCAAGTGTATCAGGCAGTTCAGGAAAATGTCCTTGATGTTCTTATAGATGATTTTCGGGTTTATGAGCGACAGGAAGAACTTGTTTCTGTCCTTCCACGAGAGCTCAAAGAGTATGCGAATCATCGCTCCGAAACAGTATAGCAGCACAAACGCCATTCCGACCATAAACGGAATAACGAAAGGATGAAAGCCGGAGGGAATACGATCAATCATAAATCTGGCAGAGGTTTAGTAAAACATTCCGTGTGTTCACGCCGCGCGGACAAACCATCGTGCATTTGCCGCAAAGCATACAAGACGAGAGCAAGGGCTTCATATCCTGTCCGCGCTGGATGCCGTACAGCACCTTGCGGAAAGACATGCCTTTATAGGGCGCCACGGTACAAGTTGCACCGCACGAACCGCAGTTCATACACACAGCCGCCGTCGGCTCCAAATGCACAAGGTGCTCATAGAGCGTCTGGTCCACCTTTGTGAGGTCAATGGTCGAACTGGGCGAGAGTGAAAATCCAAAGTTCATAGAATCATTTTTTCATTTACACATTTTCTCATTTCCTCATTTTCTCATTTATTCATTGAGGTAATTGTGAATCGCCAGGGCAGCTGCACGCGCTTCGGCAACTGTTTCGGGAACGGTCTTCGTGCCTGTACAAGCACCGGCGTAAAAGATGCCGGGACGGTTAGACCCTATTATATTATATATATTGTCCTCGGATTTCAAGAAACCGTCGCTGTCAATTTCCAGTTTCGCCTGGTTGACAAGCGACTGCGTCTGCGTGTTGCAGGACATGCCCGCCATCAGCACCAGCAAATCCAACTGCACCTTCAGCGGCTTGCCAAGCAGCGTGTCCTCCGCCTTGACCTGCACGCGGCCGTCAATCGTTTCGCTCACCTCAGACACGCGTCCGCGGATGAAATGCACGCCGAAATCGCGTTGGGCGTTGATGTAGAAGTCCTCGTATTTCTTGCCGAACAGACGCAGGTCCATGTAGAAACAGTACACCTCGGCGTTGCCAAAGCGCTCTTTCATCTCAATGGCCTGCTTGACAGCGGTCATGCAACACACCTTCGAGCACTGGCTGTTGCCCGCTTTCAGGTCACGCGAACCCACGCAGTGCACGAATCCGACGGCTTTCGGCGAACGCGGCACACGTTTGTCCTTCTCGCCGTTCATCCAAGCCTCCAAATCGGCGTTGGTAATCACGTGGTCATACACGCCGTAGCCGTATTCTTCTTTCTTCGTGGCGTCAAAGAGCTGAAAACCCGACGCCACAAGCACCGCCTTTGCCGCGATATTCACGCCGTTACTCAGGAACTCCCTCGCGCGTTTTACTGATGGTATTGACCTGTGTTTCCAAAAACACATTGGCATCTTTTATGTCTGAACTCATCTTTTTGATGAGGTCTTTGGTGGGTGTCAGGTCGGGAAACAGTTTGTGCCACTGCGCCACATGTCCGCCGAGGTGGTCGGATTTTTCTACCACAAACGGCTTGTATCCGAGGTTCAGTAACTGCTTCGCTGCCTCCATGCCGGCCACGCCGCCGCCGATTATTACTACGTTCTCTTTCATATACAGTTTAACGATTTAACAGTTTAACAACACTTTATCGAGTGCGGCATTTCGGGACGCATTAAGTCCTCTTTGTTCAGGCCAAGATATTTGGCCTTCGGGTCATACTCCACGCCCATTTTATTGAGCAATGGCTCGACTGCCACCTGGTGCAACTGCAAGCCCAAGTCCCACGGGTCATAGCCAAGCACAAGTCCTGCCAGTTCCTCATAGGTAAGCACAGGTATGCCGTATCCGTTTTCGCCGTAGGTTTTGCCTGTCTGTTCGGCAATAACATACTGCCAACGATCCAGAAAATACGGACATCCCGGGCAGTTCGTGATAATCGCGTCCGGATGGAAAGGCTCCATCGACTCGAACTTCTTATGGGTATTGGAAACGCTATAACCGCGGTTGGCCTTCACGTGGTACTGACGGAAACCGTAACCGCAGCAATGTCTGCGTTCCGGATAATCAATTACTTCTCCTCCCCAACTCTCTACCATTCCGGCTAAAACATAAGGATATTCTGCTCCACCTACACCTTTATGCGGGAACATCTTTGAGTAGTGACATCCTATATGTTCCACGATTCGAAGCGGTTCGCCTGTTTCTTGGTTAATAAGCAAATGTTTTGCCTTGGCACGTATTTTGTCACGCCAATGATATATTAAGTCACTCGTATGGGCTATATACTTTGGTTTATTAAATTCGCGCTTGCATGCTTTCCAAAGATTTTCGCGGATTTTTGCCTCCAATTCCGGAAACTCACGCCAAGTCTCAAGTGTTTCAACATAGTTACCAAAAGACGTAATACAACTCGGGCAATAGTTTTCATATCCCGCTTCCGTCATAAGAGCAAACTGACGTGCTACCATTGTCATAGCAGTCTCTTGAGGAATGCTCTCTGTGTGATATGCTATACCTCCGCATGTTGTATGATGCGGGGTTTCATACATATCCTTTCCAAGTACATTACGTGTTATTTCAAGGAAGAACTTCTCACTTCCCGGGAAGAAGTTCTGCCTTATACAACTTCGTACATAATACCAATGGTCATCCGGTATTTCTTTTTGGTAATCAGACCAAATTTTTTGCTTCCCGTCTTGTATCATGAGATATTAATTATCAAAATCAGTTATTAAAATGTTTATTGGAGCAGTATTCAAACGCCCGTTGTTCGTATTCTTCCATACTAAGTCCCATTTCTTGGGCTTTTTTAGCAGAAAACTCCTCAATTATCTTCATGCGTTCCGTTGCTCCGGTCACATCAAAAATGGCTTTCACTTCATCAAGTGATTCTTGAGGTATCTTTCGCAGGATACCGGGACCATCGCCCATATAATTAGCACCAAGTCTTGCCATTGATTGTTCCAGATGTTCCAAGTGCCACTTAAACACAGGTCCGGACTCTTTGTGCGCTTCCCACTTAAACATTTTCGGGTGAATGCAATAGCCATATTTAAGCGTTGAGCCAGCCAAGGCATGCATCAGCGGCAACAACTGCCTACCTTTTTCACTCTCTACAAAATACCCGAGACGAATACTCAGTTCGCGCAATGCCATGATTACCAGTCCGGGACCGTTCTTGCGGGGACAACGAGTCACACAACTCATACACTCTCCGCAATACCAGATTTTGTCGGACTTAAGAAGTTCCTCTATTTTCTCATCGTCTTTGGTTTGGACGATTGTCACTATCTGCCGCGGGTCATAACAATAGAACTCCGCAGCAGGACAAATAGCAGTACATGTTCCGCAATTGATACAAGTATGGAATCCTTCGCGGAAACGGTAATCCTTGTTCAGTTCGTCAAACAGGCTCACCGGCGCTGCACTTTGCTTCTCCTGTGCTGCAGCCTCACGTTCCGCAGCCTCGGAAGTCTCACTTCCCGCTTCTACATAATGCCGGTATTTCTCCGCCAATTCATAGTTGGTGCTTCTTCCCGCTTCGGCTGTCTTGCACAAAATGCCTTTTTCCACCAAATCCTGTATGTCGCGAAGTGCTGTAGCAGGGGAAGTATTGGCTGTTTTTGCCCATTTGCTGGTGTTCAGTTTGCCGTCAAAACCATCCCACAGCATATTGATGATTTTAATCTGCCGTTCATTCAGCACGACGCTCTTACATTCCTGCCAAAACAACGACTTTTTTGATTCTTGAGCCATGCTCTAATCCTTTCATAAAATGAAGTGAATAATTCAAATTGCGTACAAAAGTACTGCTTTAATTTTAATTACACAAATTTTTTAACAAAAAAACACAATATTCACATCATTTTTTGACGTGAATACATTAAAACACATAAATTTCGCGGTAGCACTACGGGACTTCGTGCGGCTTTCGTTCTCTTAACGTGCTCTCAAAACAAGCGCCTTGGCAACATTGGGAACGCAACGGTTAACTTTGGAAAGAATATTGTTCCAGCGGTCATCAGCCTCGTCAAATCCGATAACCAACACGGTCTTTGCCAAACCTAATTTGAGCAGGTTCTCCGCATCACGACGGGCATGTTCGAAACTCTCGGCGCCGTGCGAGAAAGTGGCATTATAGCCATGACATTTGAGCTGCATCGCTATCAGCGAAGAAACGGTATTATGCGTTGATTGCATAAAAGACGTTGGTTTGAGCCCTTCCTCGCCTTCGCGGCAAAGCGGGTCAAGAAAATGCATGGTATTAACGATACACCCCCACTCCGTTCCTGTAACAATCGCATCGGGCACAGCCACTTTCGCCTGCTCCAGCGCCTCATGCGCAGCCATAATCACCCGCCGCATCTGCTCTGTCAGCCGACGCGCCTCCATGGCGGAAATATACTGCCGATAATCCGCCGGAGCGTCAATAACCGACAACGGCCCACTGACAACGGACATCTGTTTTTCCGCATAACGGGACTGCGGCACAGGAATTTGCGATAAAATCAAACAACTGTCATTGCCGCCAAAAGCAAAGGAATTGCACATGACATGTGTCAGTTGCTTTTGCTCGTTGTGCGTGACAGGAACAATGCCGTTCGACATCGGCGTATGGAAATTCACGTTTGCAGGCACAAAGCCGTACTGCATGCACAACAGACAAATCACCGTTTCCACCGAACCGGAAGCGCTGGTGGTGTGTCCGGTCAGGGACTTAGTGGAACTGACAGCCGGCATTTGTTCGCCAAAGACACGTTTGAGCGCATTCGACTCGCTCTGGTCATTATTCGGTGTCGCTGTTCCGTGCGCATTGACGTAGTCAATCGCAGCCGGTTCCAGTCCCGCCATACGCAAAGCGCCGGTCATTGCAAGATATGCCCCCTCGCCATCCTCGGAAGAAGCCGTCTGGTGGTAAGCATCGCAGGCGTTGGCATAGCCGGAGACATAAGCCAAAATCTTCGCGCCGCGCTGAAGCGCATGCTCCTCGGTTTCAAGCACGACATACGCCGCTCCCTCGCCTAAATTCAGTCCGGCGCGCGTGTCATCAAACGGACGGCATGGCTCATGATCCAAAATCATCAGCGCATTGAATCCGTTCAGATGAAACTTGCTCAAGCACTCTGTTCCGCCGGCAATGACACATTCGGCATCGCCCGTCAGCAGCATGTTGGCGCCGGAAATGATGGCATTGAGCGCCGAACTGCAAGCCGTGGAAATGGTCGTTGAGAACGCCACTCTGCCCAAAGCGGCAACAATCGTTGCCGTGGTAGAACCGGCATCGTGCAGTGCAATGGTCTCCAGGTGCTGATTATGCTCCCAATTCAGATAATCGCGCTCGGTCGTTTCCATGCCGCCGACTGTTGTACCGGAAATAAGGGCGGATTTGGCCAGCAGCGCGGCATTCACACCCGCTTCTTCTATGGCCTCGCGCGCCGCCAGAATGCCCAACAGCGCCGAACGGGAGGCCGGTTTGTCAAAAATAAACCGTTTCCGGATTTCTTCATTCGTCAGGCGCACTTCGCCTACGGGCAGATGATGAACGCTCTGCAAATGGCGCATCAGACCAATGCCCGACTGCTCGCGCAACAGGGATTCAAGGGTTTCTTGTTTGCCGATGCCAATCGCCGAAACAATTCCCGAGCCGGTGATTACAATGCGTTTCACTTGGTGCGGTGGGCGGCTATATACTCCGCCATGGAATCAATGGATTGAAAAATCGCCTTGCCTTCCTTCGGATTGGAAAGCTTGATGCCGTACTGCTTGTCAAGCAACACAATCAATTCGAGCGCATCAATCGAATCCAAGCCCAGACCTTCGCCGAACAGCGGCTGGTCATTTTGGATGTCATCAGGCTGCATGTCCTCTAAATTCAGCGCCTCTATGATTTGCGCTTTCAGTTGGTTCTTTAACGTGTCCATATATGAAGTTTAGCTATAAAATGTTCATTGTCAACTGCATCTATCCACCCGCCGAGCACGGAAGTGATTTTGTCGGACAAAGTGGCTTCAACAAGCGGCAGCAACTGTTCCTCGTGCTCAAGCGCATAGTACATTGTCTCGCCAAGATATTTGTTGCGGATGGCTATTTCGCCGGTTACGATATTTGGTAATGTATATGTGAACAACGACGGCGAAGGATAGTAATTTTCCGGACGAATAGTATCTTCGTAGGCTTTATCGCCATAAATACAACCATACCGCCCCGCCAAAATAACCGCACGGTCATCCCGTGGCACGAAGCGTTCGGCGCTTTCTTTTTGCAGCAAAAGTTCCGATGCCACAAACCCCACACGGCAAAGCAAGTCCATTTTGAAGAACTTGGGATAATCGCCGATGTGCTGCCGGTACAATTCCGCCAACGGCTTTTCGGGTGTCAAAACTATGTCTGCTACGGATTGCATGTGCGTTTATAGCGTACGGCAGCGTTCGTTCCGCCGAAGCCGCTCAATAGTTTTATAAATTGCATTTCGTTGGTATTCTCAACGGTTCTCGACTTGTTGCTGACGTTCACCGGATACGTAGTGCCCTGCGTCTCAAAACCCTGCGTCGGCAATATAACACCCTCTTCCAACGCCCGCAGACAAAGAATCGTTTCAAGCAGCCCAGCTGCTCCGAGAGTGTGTCCGTAAACACCTTTCAGGCTGTTTGCGGGAATCCCGCTCAAGCCGGCTCTGTGCAAGGCTATCGACTCCATCTCATCGTTGTAAAGCGTGCCTGTGCCGTGCAAACCTATCATCGTAATTGCCTGATTGTCAACACCTTCCAGCACATCGCACAAGCAACGGTAACTTCCTTCGCCCGTGCGGCTCGGACCGGTGATATGGTTGGCATCGTTGTGAATACTGCCCGCTTCGTAATGCCAGTACGTTTGTTTTTCAGGATGCTGCTCCTGCCACCACTGTTCGTCCGCAAACAGCATGGTTGCCACCGCCTCGCCGAGATTAAGCCCGTCCCGCTGCGCGTCAAACGGACGGCAGGAATTTGGTGATAACGCTTTCAACGCTTCAAATCCGCTACGGATAAACTCCGTCAGGATGTCACAGCCCACCACAACCGCCGCCTTGTACCGGCCGCTTGCAATAAGCCGCGCAGTCACGATCTGCGCACACACGCCGGATGTACAGGCATTGCTTATCACAACCGGCGGATTAGGATTATGCAGCGCCCCGGCAAACGCCAAAGCAGGCTTCCACAGGTCAAAGTTCTCTCCTTTGGTGGACGAAACAATTACCACCGTTTCCGGCAAATCAGCCCGCAATGAAGCCGCCTCCAACGCCGGAACAACACAGCGCCGACAGCGGTCTGCAAACCGCTCGCCGCTTTCCGGCATGATTGTATTTGTCCCGACAAGTATCATTGCAAAGCTATCTTCAAATCCATTTCCGCCACCAATTCGTCACCGACCTGCTGCGTGGCGTGCACTAACGTTATGTCAAATACCGTTTCCACCACCTGCATCGTCGTTCTTATCGTTTCTCCGACGCGCGGCAAACGCTTGACAGTCATCTGCCTCACCGCGCCGATATAACCGATTCGAATCGGCGCATTTTGCTTTTTGGCTTGGTAACCGACCCACGCGGCAGCCGTTTGGGCAACGTTCTCCATTAGCCCCGCCGCTTGCAGTTCGCCTGCATCCGCCAACACACATTCTGCCGGCACAACCCACTGTGTCACAGCACTTTCCGGAGTGCTCTCAAGCAGTTCGTCAACCATCACAAACGGCGGACGTTGCGGTATGTAACCGGTTATATCCATGTGTCGTCAGACCAAAAATCGTAATAATTATACAGCTGCGCCGGATATTTCCGCGCCATTTGCGTCAGCAGTTCGCCATACTGTCCGGCAAGGTCTGCGATCCGCTCGCGCACCGTGCCTTCCGCCCTTACCGGAAGCGGATAAATGTAAATATGGTACGTGTCCCAACGCTCCTTCACCACAAACACCACCCGCACTATTTCGTCCCGTGTCACTGCCAGCGCAAACGGTCCCAGTGGTAACTTGGCTCCCTTGCCGAGAATGGGCACGCTCACCGTTTTTCCTTCCCCCACCCGCCTGTCTGCCGGCATCGCCACGATTTCGCCGTCTGCCAGCGCGTTGTTAATCGCGAACACATGCGACAAGTCTTTCTGCAGCGGAATCAGGTGGATATTATGCGTCGCCAGCAACTTCCGCCGGTTCTCCATGACAATCTCCGTATCGCCCGCATACAGCACCACATTCATCTTCTTGAGCGGCGTGGAAAGCTCATAGCCTGCCATTTCAAAGTTCCCCAAATGCGAACTCAACACCATGAATCCGCGTTCTTCCGTCACAAGGTCATAGAACAACTCGCGGTGTTCTATCTCAAAGCGGAACTTTCTCCCTGCATGCGCGGCAAACCGGTCAATGACCACCTGCCCGAATTTATAAAAATTCCACAACGTGCTGCATAGTGCTTTGGCACGCGAATAGCCTTGCCGTTCGCGGAAATAGCGGTATTGCGCTTTCGCCGCAGACGGACGCGACAGCAGGTAAAACGGCATATAGGTAACAGCCATCACGGCGTAGATGATACGGATATCCGTCCGCCGCGATAGACCGACCAATGCCCGCTGCATAAACGGTGTTCCGCCGGTTTTTCCCGTCCACTTTTCTGCCATACGCACAAATTAGCGGGCAAAGGTACTACATTTTTTGCATATATGCAAATATTTTTTACTTTTGCATAAAAATAGCCAAAAATCCGTAGCAGAATTTAAATAAATTTGTACCATTCAGAAAAATATAGTACTTTTGCAGCTGAAATGGCAAAGCAAAGCTCCATAATCGTGCCGGAAGGCCTGAAACGCGTGCTGCTGCATGCGTGCTGTGCGCCGTGTTCATCGGCGATTGTCGAATGGCTTTTGGCGCACGAAATCACGCCGGTCATCTACTATTTCAACCCGAACATTTATCCCGAGGCAGAATACCTTACCCGCAAAAACGAAAGCAAACGCCACGCCGAAAGTCTTGGTATTCAGTGGATAGACGATGACTATAGCCACGAAAACTGGTGCTGCGCCATGAAAGGTCTGGAATCCGAGCCCGAGCGCGGAAAACGCTGTGAGATGTGCTTCCGTTATCGGCTTCTTTCAACAGCAAAAATGGCAAAAGCGCAAGGAATAGAATGGTTCGCAACCACGTTGGCCTCGTCCCGTTGGAAAAATCTGGAGCAAATCAATGCTGCCGGTCTCTGGGCTGCCGAACAAGTCGGCGGCGTATCATTCTGGGCGCAAAACTGGCGGAAAGACGGTCTGCAAGAGCGGCGGAACGAGTTGCTCAAAGCCTATAATTTCTACAACCAACTATATTGCGGATGCGAGTTCAGCATGCCGAAAGCATAGCCGAAAGGACACAAAAAGCGCTGAAGCAACTACGCGAGAAAACTCCTATAGACAGGATTTGAGGTGTACCGGTTCTTTGTAATCCGAACTCATCGCTACGCTTTCGCGGTCACGGCGGAGAGATTTCGGCGCGCCATTGAAAGGGCATTTACCTCGGTTAATTGTATTTGTTGAGTTTTCCGGTCTCTGTGCTTCAGCGCAGAATTATTTGGTGTGGAAACCAAGCGTCAAAACAATGCTGTGCGTCATGGCGCGCATATTATATGGCGTGGCCAACTCATGGGCATACGTCTCAAACTGTTGCATCCGCAAACGGTATGCGCCGTGCACAATCACATGCGACGAGCGGAAACCGAATCCGGCGGTAACATAATGCGAATGATTCACAAACTGCGAATAAGCGTCTGTCCGAACGGTGTTGTACGCCAGTTCTTCAGGCGTGGACTTCTTGAACGAGCTCTCAAACGCATATCCCGCGTTGAGGAAGAAATGGTTTGTGATAACGCCTTCCAAACCGACGCGGAACGTATGGTTGTCATTCAAATGCTTGCGGTGCGCATAATCGTATTGCAGCGACAGCAAGCCGTAATTCTTCAATTGGAACGCCACACCCGCAGACACGCGCAACGGCATATACGATGTGCGGTCGGTATAGCGGTTGGGCACATTGTTATTGGTCGGCACAAAAGTCTCCGTGAGGCGCTCAACGCCCAGCGAATCTGCCACCGGCACAATTCCCGTCATATTGCCGTAACTGGTGGTAGTCAGCGTCATGGCTGTCGGCGTGGTGAACGAAACGCCCGCACGCAGCCACTGCAGCGGATGAGCGATAAATCCCACCGACAAATTGGCTCCCACGCCGGAATGCGAGACGTATGTATCGTTGTACAGCGCACAACTGTCATGGAATTGCTCCGTGTACTGCACTTCCTGATTGTGATAAATCGACAGCACATTCAGCGCCGCGCCCACAAAGTATCGGTTGGAGATATTACATCCCCACCCGAGCGCATACTGGTTAACACGGCCGGATTCGTGCATCACGAAACTGTTCTTCACCACATCGCTCTGATACAATTTGGTTTTCCACAGAGACGGCACATCCGGGTCTTTCTCCACAGGGTCTATCAGATAGGCATCATACGCCTGACAACTCAGCCAGCCTATTTCCGAGTCGCTCCAGCGCTCTGCCGGCTGCAAGGCGTTTTCGGGCAAACCCTCCGTCTTCAGCGCTGCCACATCCGACAAAGAATAGAGGTCATCCACATATCCGGCAGCGTACGTGCGGTTGAAATTCGCCAGACAATGGTACGACAGCATGAAATTATTGGCAATCATGCCGGACACTTTCCCGGGCTCCGTGAACGAGAAAATGAACGCTGCCTGCGTGGCCATGAACGTGTTGTTTTTGTCGATTACATCGGGCAACTCGTGCTGATGCACGCGGTCCAGTTTCTCCTCTAACGTCAGCGTCACTTCCATGCGCCGATAAACGCCCAAGCCCGCCGGATTATCCTTAATCGCGGACGGGTCACCGCCTATCGCCGTCATCGCGCCCGCCATACCTACATAACGTGCTGTGCCAAGCAGTTCCGTCTGTGACAGAATCTGCAAGTCCTGTGCGACGATATTTCCCGCACACACAACGGCTAACACTATGTAAATCAGGCGTTTCATCGGCGGATAATGGCTTTGACAATCGTGTCGCTGTGTTGGGTGATAGAATCCTCTATAAATATAATCTGGACATCCGACTGCGGCTTTTCCTCCCGCGTTTGCGTCTCGGCAGCGTCTCGGCTGGGACTCGAAACAGGCTGTTTGTTGCTATCCCAGTAATAGACATCATCGATGAAATCGTCAGAAAACGCCATCGCGGCACTTCCGGCAATCAACAAAACGGGCAATATGAAATACCTTGCTTTCACGCTCTGAATCCGATGATTTCACGAACTTCTTTTATCGTCTGCGACGCGCGTGCGCGGGCTTTTTCTGCTCCGGCTGCCGCAATCTCGTCCAATAACTTCTCGTTGGACTGATACTCCAGAATCTTCTCGCGAATCGGCGCGCAGAAAGCGTTGATGTCCGCTGCCAGTTGTTTCTTCAAATCGCCGTAACGGACGGTCATGTTGTTATAGGCATCATTGAAGAAATCATACGTCTCCTGCGTCGAAACCAGCTCCAACAGCGTGAATAGATTCCAATCGGTTCGGGCTTTTCCTGATTCATGCGCTCGGGACCGGAATCCGTCACGGCACGCATCACTTTCTTCTTGATGGTTGCCTCGTCGTCGCACAGATAAATGGCGTTGCCTTCGCTCTTCCCCATCTTGCCGGTGCCGTTCAGACCGGGCACTTTGACCGCATGTTTATTGAAGTGATAGGACTCCGGCTCCTTGAAATACTCCACATTATATATACGGTTAAACCGGCGTGCAAACAGACGCGCCATTTCCATATTCTGCTCCTGGTCTTTGCCAACGGGCACTTTGTCCGCCTTGTGCATCAGAATATCCGCCGCCATTAGACAGGGATAAGTCAGCAAACCCGCATTCACGTTATCCGGCTGCGCGCGCACTTTGTCCTTGAACGACGTAACACGCTCTAATTCACCAAGATAGGCGTTCATGTTGAAATACAGATATAGTTCCAGTACTTCCTTCACATCGCTCTGGATATAGATTGGCGCTTTGTTCGGGTCGATGCCACAAGCCAGATACTCGCTCAAAATCGTGCGCGCACTGCGGCGGATATCTTCCGGTGTCGGGTGCGTCGTCAGCGAGTGCCAGTCGGCGATAAAGAACATACTGTAAACTCTTCACTGCACCAAAATAGTTTCCCAGGTGCAAATTGCCCGTCGGGCGGATTCCTGATATTACTCTTTCCATATTATTCTACCGGTAAAGTTCTGTTTATTTTCTGGTCCAGACAAGTCAGCGTCTCGGTGTTGGCCACGCCCGGAATGTTCTGGATAAGGTCATTGAGCAGGTGCATCAGATCCTTGTCGTCCCGCGCGTACAGTTTTACCATCATCGCGTAAGCGCCCAGCGTAAAGTGCGTCTCCACCACCTCGGGAATCTTCTCCAATTCCGCGCTAACGGCCTTGTACATAGAGCCTTTGTCCAGCGTCAGACCGATATACACGCACAGATTATAGCCTAACATTTTCGGGTTCACCTGGTATCCTGAACCCAAAATAACGCCGTTGTCAAACATCTTTTGCACGCGTTGGTGAACTGCGGCACGGCTCACGCCGCAAATGTCTGCCACGTCCTTGAAAGGCGTGCGGGCGTTTTGGGTAATAATACGCAAAATACTACGGTCTAATTCGTCTATTTTTTCCATTATTTTGATAGTTTTATTACAAATTCACACATTTTGCGTGCAAAAGTACTACTTTTTTTGCATATATGCAAGTTTTTTTATACTTTTGCGAGCAATTTTGTAGAAATATGACACTTGAAGAGTATATTGAGTCCCATTCTTCGCCGGAAAACGACGCTTTGGCGCAGATTACGCACCTGACAAATGTCAACGTGCTCAACCCGCACATGCTCTCCGGGCAGGTGCAAGGGCGCGTCCTCGCTTTTTTGAGCAAAATGATGCATCCGAAGCATATTCTCGAACTCGGCACCTTTACCGGTTATTCGGCGCTTTGCCTCGCGGAAGGCCTGTCTGACGACGGCGAACTGACCACCATCGAGCATAACGATGAACTGGAAGATACCATCCGGCAGAATCTTTCGTTGTCCCCGCTCGGCAGCAGAATCCGCCTCGTCATCGCCGATGCCAAGCAATGGCTCGCCTCGCGCAGCGAAGCACTCTATGACCTTGTCTTCATCGACGCCGACAAACGCGAATATACGGACTACTTCAAGCTCGTTTATCCGCTTGTCCGCCCCGACGGATGGATTTTGGCGGACAACACCTTATGGGACGGACATATCATCGACCCGGCTTACGACCGCGACAAACAAACGCTCGGATTGCGGGATTTTAACGATTTCATCGCTACGCTTCCCAATGTGGAGCAGGTCATTTTGCCGCTCCGCGACGGTCTGACGCTCATACACAAACTGCGATAATCACACCTTATTATATATATGGAACCTTACAGACATATCGTCAAGTACTACGAATGTGACCGGATGGGCATCACGCACCACTCCAACTACGTCCGTTTCATGGAAGAAGCGCGCATTGACTGGATGGATCAGCTCGGCTACGGCTTTGAACGCATGGAAGCCGAAGGCGTTGTCTCGCCCGTCATGGAGATTGAAGTCGCTTACAAGCACCCCACGACCTTCAAAGATTGCATCGACATACTCGTTGAAATCGAAGAAATCAGCACCTTGAAGATTATTTTCCGCTATACCATGCGCGTCGGTGAAACAACGGTTTGCACCGCAAAAAGCAAGCACTGTTTCCTCGAAAACGGCCGTCCCGTCGCTCTGGCGCAGCGTTTCCCCGAGTTTTATAAACTAATTCAACCGCAGATATGAGAAAATTCATGCTCTTTGCCGCCCTCTTGTGCGCCACCGTTTGTTTCGGTGAAATCAAGTACATCTTCTACATGATTGGCGATGGAATGGGTCCCAATCAAGTCCTGGCTGCCGAAATGTACCAGGCGGAATTGAATGGCAAAATCGGCCGTGTACCGCTGACGATGACCTCATTCCCCTACACAGGTTTTGCCACCACCTACTCCGCCTCCAACGGCATTACCGATTCCGCGGCTGCCGGAACGGCGCTGGCAACCGGAAATAAAACCAATAACGGCTGCCTCGGCGTGGATAAAGACAGCGCTGATGTCGCTTCTATCGCCGAAGAATTGCACAACGCCGGTTGGCCGGTGGGCATCATGACTTCCGTAGCCATTGACCACGCCACCCCTGGCGCGTTTTATGCCCACGTGGACAAGCGCAGCAAATATTATCAGGTCGGGCAGCAACTCGCTCAAACAGACTACGACTTTTTCGGCGGCGCCGGCTTCCACAAGCCCGTAAACACGGACAATGCCTCTGACCTGAACTTGTACGACCTCTGCGAACAGAACGGTTATACCTTCGCATACGGTTACGATGATGCGCAGGAAAAACTCGAAAGCACCAAAAAACTCATTCTCATTCAAGAGCAAGACGGCATCGACCGCACCAAAGCAAGCGACTGCCTACCCTACGCCATTGACCGTCACGACGGCGATTTGACGCTTCCGCAGATTACCGAAACCGCTATTCGTTTCCTCGAACAGCGCGGACAGTTCTTCATGATGATTGAAGGCGGCAAAATCGACTACGCAGGCCATTCCCGCGACGGTGCAACAAACATTCAGGAAGTCCTGGATTTTGACAAAGCTATCGAGGAAGTCTATCGTTTTTATCTGGATCATCCGGACGAAACGCTCATTGTGGTTACCGCCGACCACGAAACCGGCGGAATGGCGCTCGGAAACAGCAAATACGTGCTCAACCTCCAGCTTCTCCGTCACCAGAAATGCTCCTCCTGGGAACTGAATGAAACCCTCAAAGCGCTCTACGCCAAGTTCGGGAAAAGCACCAAGTGGGAACAGGTTAAAGCGCTGTTGCAGAACAAGTTAGGCTTCTATGACACCGTCGAAATCACCGATAAGGATGAGGCGAAACTCAAAGCCGCTTATAAACAAATGCTCAAGGGCAAAGGCAAAACCGAGAAAACTCTCTACAACGACATTTCCGAACTCGGCGGCATGGCCATTGCCATGCTCAACAAGAAAGCCAAACTCGGCTGGACAAGTTACGCGCACACGGCTGCCGACGTGCCTGTTTTTGCAATTGGTGTCGGTGCCGAAAAGTTCACCGGCTGGTACGATAACACGCTGATTATGAAGAAGATTCTGGAAGCCGTGGAAGAAAACCACTAACGCGATTCCCTTATAAACACGCAAAAAAACAAGCAGGTCACCCCTGCTTGTTTTCGTATGCATCGATAGCGGCATTCATTTTGTCATAGCCGAAACGGATAATCTCCTCCGCTTTGTCGTAGTCAAACGACCCGAACTCGTCCATTCCCACGTCGGCATTAATATCCGGCGGACAGAGTTGTTTCATCAGTTCGCCGAGTTGCCAGATCATCACGTCCGACACTTTGTTCAGCACCGTCAGCGAGTTTATTTGTGCCGTTCTCACCCACGGCGCGCTCACGTTGCACGAAACCAAAATATCGCCTTCATGCCGTTCCACGCGGTTCAATGGCAGCGGATTGGCAATGCCGCCGTCCATGAGCAGCATATCCCCTTCGCAAACGGGCTGCAGCACTGCCGGAATAGAAAACGACGCACGGATTGCGCGGTTCAGATTGCCTTCACGGAACACGATTTCTTTGCCGCAGGTCATGTCTGTAGCCACTAACGCAAGCGGAATCCGCAAATCCTCTATCCGCATGTCGGGTATAAGTTCGCCCAGCGCCTCCATAATCTTTTTACCTTTGACAAGATAACCGTTTTTCAGCGCAAAATCCGTCAGTTCGAGCATTTTTCTGCGGGTCATTTCGGCGAACCATGTCTTGAGTTCCGCCAATTTGCCGGCGGCATACATTCCGCCGACGATGGCACCCATCGAACACCCCGCCACGGACGTGATTTTATACCCGCGTGCCTCCAATGCTTCAATCGCACCGATATGCGCCAGCCCGCGGCTGCTCCCGCTTGACAAAACCAATGCTACATCTCTTTTCATATCGTTTCAAACTCCTTCCAAATTCCTTTCCGAATCCCCTTCCAAATTCCCATCCCATTTCCTTTCCGAATCCTCTTCCGAATCCCCTCCCAAATTCCGTATTTTTCTCCAATCTTTATAAATATATATAAATATATATTTAACACCTTATTTTATTGCACTATTATTGCACCATTATTGGACCATTACTGCACCATAATTGGACCATAAAGCACCCTAAAGCGAGACAGAGACATGACGCAAAATACTTCTCTCAAATCCGCTGCAAAGTTACAACAAAATTCCGATATAAACAAATTTTTCACAAAAAAATAATATTATTATTTTATTTTCTTGCATATATCAAAAAAATGTTGTACCTTTGCGCGCTGAAAGTAAAAATGTACTAATTTGATTGTCAAACTGCGTGACTACAGACGACAAACAGACGCGTGAGCATTACATTTCCAAGTGTAGATACTACAACGGAAATGATGACATCTTTTCTTATGCCGCGAATGTGAATGCAGCGGATTATGAAAGAGCTTGGGTTGAATTCCACTTCTCGGAAGACGGAATGGAGTATTTGCGCGGATGTGCTGCCCTATACGAAAACTGGGTAAATCAAAACTGTAGCGACAAAGCGGCGTTTCTCAGCGAAGAGGACGGCACGCCGCTCACGCTGAAAGCGATTCTCTGCCAGCGCTTCCACCACTGGGGCTCCGGCTACGAAACGCCCGAAGACTTCAAAAATTGGTATGAGTGGTTTTACATCCGCAACGAAAATTGAAACACATAATTAATTAATTTATTGATATAACAAAATGGAACAAAAGAAACGTGTTTACACCTTCGGTAACGGTAAAGCTGAAGGTAACGCTAAGATGCGTGAAGAATTAGGCGGTAAAGGTGCCAACCTCGCCGAAATGAACCTCGTCGGTGTTCCCGTTCCTCCGGGATTCACCATCACTACGGACGTGTGCAACGAGTATTACGAAGTCGGTCAGGAGAAAATCATGCAACTCCTCAACGATGACGTAATGGCTGCTGTTAAGCACATTGAGACCCTGATGAACTGCAAGTTCGGTGACCCGAAGAACCCCCTGTTGGTTTCTGTTCGTTCAGGTGCCCGTGCTTCCATGCCCGGTATGATGGACACCATCCTCAACCTCGGTCTGAATGACGAAGTGGCTGAAGGCATGTGCGTTAAGACGCAAAACCCGCACTTCGTGTATGACAGCTACCGCCGCTTCGTACAAATGTACGGTGACGTAGTGCTTGGTATGAAACCGGTTAACAAAACCGACATCGACCCGTTCGAGAAGATTATTGACGAAGTGAAAGAAATCCGTCACATCAAGCTCGACAAAGACCTGAACGTGGAAGAGTTGAAACTCCTTGTTGCCCGCTTCAAAACGGCTATCAAAGAGCAAACCGGCAGTGATTTCCCGACCAACCCGATTGAACAACTCTGGGGTGCTATCTGCGCTGTATTCCGCAGCTGGATGAACGAACGTGCTATCCTCTACCGTAAGATGGAAGGAATTCCTGATGAATGGGGAACAGCCGTTTCCGTAATGGCAATGGTATTCGGTAACATGGGCGAAACTTCCGCTACAGGTGTTTGCTTCAGCCGTGATGCCGCTACCGGTGAAAACCTCTTCAACGGTGAGTACCTTGTAAACGCACAAGGTGAAGACGTTGTAGCAGGTATTCGTACCCCGCAACAAATCACGCTGGAAGGCAGCCGCCGTTGGGCAGCGCTGCAAGGTATCAGCGAGGCAGAGCGCGCTTCGAAGTTCCCGTCAATGGAAGAAGCTATGCCTGCTCTCTATGCCGAACTGAACAGCATCCAGCAGAAACTGGAAGACCACTACCGCGACATGCAGGACATGGAGTTCACCGTTCAGGAAGGCAAACTCTGGTTCCTCCAGACCCGTAACGGCAAACGTACCGGTACCGCAATGGTTAAGATTGCAATGGATCTGGTACGTGAAGGCGTTATCAGCGAGAAAGAGGCTATCCTTCGCTGCGAGCCGCAGAAACTGGACGAACTGCTCCACCCCGTTTTCGACAAGGACGCTCTCAAGAAAGCAAAAGTTATCACGCAAGGTCTGCCCGCTTCTCCGGGTGCCGCTTGCGGACAAATCGTATTCCACGCTGACGATGCACAAGAGTGGCATCAGAACGGTCACAAGGTAATCATGGTTCGTATTGAGACCAGCCCCGAAGACCTCGCTGGTATGAGCGCAGCGGAAGGTATTCTTACCGCACGTGGCGGTATGACCTCGCACGCAGCCGTTGTAGCTCGTGGTATGGGTAAATGCTGCGTTTCCGGTGCAGGTGCTATCCAAGTGGATTACAAAGCCAAGACCGTCAAGATTGAAGGCGTTACCTATAAAGAGGGCGATTATATCTCGCTGAACGGTTCTACCGGTCAAGTATATGCCGGTGAGATTCCGACCAAAGCTGCCGAACTCAGCGGTGACTTCAAAGCGCTCATGGATCTCTGCGACAAATATACCCGTCTGCAAGTTCGTACCAACGCAGACACGCCGCACGACGCACGCGTTGCACGCGCATTTGGCGCAAAAGGTATCGGTCTGACCCGTACGGAGCACATGTTCTTCGAGGACAAGAAGATCATCGCTATGCGCGAAATGATTCTGGCGAAAGATGCTGCCGGCCGTGAGAAAGCACTGGCTAAACTCCTGCCCTATCAGAAGGCTGACTTCAAGGGTATTCTGGAAGCTATGGACGGCTGCCCGGTAAATATCCGTCTGCTCGATCCTCCTTTGCATGAATTCGTTCCCCATGATATCAAGGGTCAGGAGCAAATGGCGAAGGAAATGGGCGTTTCCGTAGAGGAAATCCAAACCCGTGTTGCTTCGTTGGCAGAGAACAACCCGATGCTCGGTCACCGCGGTTGCCGTCTGGGTATCACTTTCCCCGAAATCACAGCTATGCAGACCCGCGCTATCTTGAGCGCCGCTTGCGAACTGAAGAAAGAGGGCAAGAACCCGATGCCGGAAATCATGGTTCCGCTGATTGGTATTCTGTACGAGCTGAAACAGCAAAAAGAGATTATCCAAAAGGTAGCGAAAGAAGTATTTGCCGAATATGGTATCGAGGTTGAATTCGAAATCGGTACGATGATTGAGATTCCGCGTGCTGCCCTGACCGCAGACCGCATTGCTACAGAAGCACAATACTTCAGCTTCGGTACCAACGACCTGACACAGATGACCTTCGGTTACAGCCGTGACGACATCGCTTCGTTCCTGCCGGCATACTTGGAGAAGAAGATTCTGAAAGTGGATCCGTTCCAGGTTCTTGACCAGAAGGGTGTTGGTCAACTCATCAAGATGGCCGTTGAGAAAGGCCGCGCCGTTCGTCCGGGATTGCGTACCGGTATCTGCGGTTAGCATGGTGGTGAACCCAGCAGCGTTAAGTTCTGCGCCCGCGTGGGCATGAACTACGCTTCCTGCTCGCCCTTCCGCGTTCCTATCGCACGTTTGGCAGCAGCTCAGGCAGCCGTTGAAGACGAAAAATAATATATATATAAGGTATATATAAAATGGAGTAAGCCGAAAAGCCATAAGTGAGTAGGCAATTTTTCAAAACTTAATTAAAAACAATTATGCTTAAAAAAACATTATTTTGTGTAGCTTTGCTGGCCGCAGCCGTAGTAACGGTTAACGCTAAGGTTACCAAAGAGTATCAGCGTCCGTCGTTGCACCTTGTACTCTTGACCGCTACTGAAGAAGCTTCTGAAGGTACTTTGATTATTACCGATGAAAACATTCTCAAAGCAGTTGAAGATTCATGGACAAACTACGATTTCCCCGCTCTGTACAACGAATTCACAATTCCGTTCGTACGCAAGGACGTTAGTGCTGCAAAGGGTTCCATTATGGAAGTTATGGCAGCTTATGGCAAACCCGGCGCATTGGACAACCTTGACGTTGCTGCATTGACCAGCATCATCGCGATGATGGATGGTAAAGAGTATCGTGAAGCACTCCGCAAATCAATTGAAGATGCCGAGAACGAAATCGCTCACCAGCTTATTCGCAAATGGTGGAGCATTGATGACAACGGTGTAGTTTCTGACACGCTGCTCCGAAAATTGGCTTGCTACTCAGCAACCCAGAATCAGGCAAACGCAGCCGCCGAGACCACTGAAGGCGCAAAGCAAGGTTTGTATTCTGAACTCGCTGAGTCAACAATGGCAAACACCTTCGTTGCTTTCTCGAAAGTTGACTTCTACAGCAGTGAGCCTATTGCCGCTTTCACTCGTAACATCTCTCTCAAAATCGGTGAGTTGACCGGACTTCCGGGTGCAGAACTCGCAGCCAACCTCGCATACGAGAAAATGAAAGATGGTTATTCCGCATTCACAAACGCCCTGCTCTATAAGTTGGAGTGGAACGATTCGATTGCAAACGCTTTCTATGACATCTGGTCATATGACGAGGCTACCGGTGTGGACAAGGTTGACATGGACAAATTCAATCTGATGCCCTTCCATCTGACCTACGTAGGCGGTACCAACAGTAAAGCTACCTGCATGCCCAAGAAAGAAGACAAAGGTAAAGAGGTCGCTCACATGGTTTACAAAACCATCCACCGCGCTCTCAACAACCAGTTCAACAAGATGCAGAACGCTTATGAGGAGTTCCGTCCGATGGTTCCCGTACTGGGTATCGACGCCAAAGGTGGTATCATTGCTGACATGGGTACCAAAGAAGGCATCAAGGTTGGTGACAGCTTCAAAATCTTTGAGCCGTTTGTTAACGAAAAAGGCATGACCAAATATAAATATATTGGTGTAGTTAAAGTCGTTAAATGGCAAGGCGAACAATTCAAAAACGGTGTTTGGGACAATGAGAACGAGGATCTCGCAGGCAATGCAGACCAAAATGCTGTAGAGAACACCATGGCTACCGAAATTATCGGTACTCACCTCAGCAAGTTCAAAAACGCCACCCCGAGCATGTTTGTTAAAAAAGGTAAAAAATAATAAGTTATGAAAAAAGGTTTATTAGCAATTCTCGCTGTTCTCGTATTTCTTCCGGCATTTGCCAACAAGAAAAACGACAAGCAGACTTTAGTATGGCGCTATGAGGTACAAGACCTCAACAAGGTCGCCAAAGACGGCAAATCCATTATCTTCAAGGTGTGGACGTATGCCAAGAAGGACAATCAAGCCCTGAACCAAGCCGGCAAGAACGCTGTTCATGCTGTGATTTTCAAACAAATCGGTTACAATCCCGCTTTGGCAGGTTCCAGTAGTTTGGACGAATACCAAGAGGAGATTAAGACCTTCTTCAAAGACGGTGGCGAGTACATGCACTATGTACAATTCGTAAACAACGGCGCTGTAGCTGCAGGCGACAAGATCAAGCTCAAAAATGAGTGGAAAGTCGGCGTTACTGTTAGCGTAAACCGTTCAGACCTGAAAAAATGTCTGGAAGAAAAAGGCTGGATTAAGTCAATGAAATCACTTTTCTAAAATCAAGCAATTATGAAACGTTTATTTATTGCACTTGCACTGGTATCGTTCGCTGTAACGAGCTTGTTTGCCCAGGCTGTTCAACCGAGTATAATGGTGTTCCCGTCTAATGCTTGGTGCCACCAGAACGGCTTTGAGAAGATTGTCACCAAAGCTGACGGCAAGGAAGTTCGTATCCAAGAGTACGACAAAGCTCTTGTTGAAAACAAGGATTTGAAACCTGCGATTATTACCATCGGTTCCTTGATGAAAGATGAAGGTTTCGACCTCGTTGACCTTGAGCAGAATCTGGCCAATCAAGACCTTGAGGCTGCTTTGGATAACGCTTCGGAAGTAGATATTGAGTCCACTCCGTACGACCGTCTGATTGCTTCAGCCGGACCGGATATTGCACTGCACATCAACTACTACACCGAGCGTCACGGACCGGATGTAACGTTGTTCTACGATTTGACCGCATTTGATGCATACACAAGCAAACAAATTGCCTCTACCGGTTTGATTAACTACACCGCGAAGAGTGCTCCGCTACAGACTCTGATTCAATCCGCGTTGAAAGGTAGTATCAATGCTTTCAAGGCGCAACTGATGCAACACTTTCTGGATATGCAGGAGAAGGGCCGTGAAATCAGCGTTCGTATTAACGTTGTTTCCGGTTGGGAAGACGGTCTTGAGACGGATGTTGACGGCGATGAACTCGGAGAAATTATCGAAGAGTGGATTAGCGACAACTGCGTTTCCGGACGTAATCACCAGAAAGCTGCTTCGAAGACCAACATGTACTACGACTCAGCTCGTATTCCTTTGTTCAACGAAAAGGGCAAAGCTGTACAGGCAAGACAATGGCTCAAAGGCTTGCAGAAGAAGCTGAAAGGTATGGGTATTCCTTCTACCGTTCAGATGCGCGGTTTGGGTCAGGCTCAACTCGTTATCGGTGAATAAAAACATTAATAATCTTTGAATTATGAAAAAGTTATTATTAATCGGCGCTATTGCATTGTTAGGCTTGCCCGTTTTTGCACAAAACGACAAGGGAAAAACTGACGATGTTGGTCGCATTATCATTACCCCGTACGTTGATGCCAACCTCAATTTCAATCCGCAGGTAACGAAACTGCTGTTCAACAAAATGAATGCGGTTCTGACCAAACAAGGTCTGGGCGGCATGCCGGGACAGCGCTTCATTATCACCGCGAATATTGATGTATTGAGCGAGGATATCGTTGTTACAACCAAGGAGATGTATCAATACGAACTGGGCGTGAACTTCGTCATCGGTGATGGCTTCGAAGGAATCCAGTTTGCTACGGTAACTGTTCCTGCCAAAGGTTTGGGTGACACAAAGGCCGGCGCGTATATTGACGCCCTGAAGAAAATCAGTCCGTCGAATGCTGCCTTCAAGCCTTTCATCACGAAAGCTAAAGACCGTATTATCGAGTATTACAACTCGCAATGCGATTTCATCCTGAAAGAGGCTATGGCGAAAGCTGACCGCAAAGAGTACGAGGCGGCTATCGGTCAACTCGTTTCTATTCCGACCATCTGCAAAGAGTGCTTCGACAAAGGTCAAGACGCTTCCGTAGAAATCTACAAGCGTAAGATTGAGAACGATTGCCAAGTGAACATCAACCAAGCCAAGGCTGCCATGGCAGGCAATGACTGGGACGGTGCGCTTGGTTTTATCGCGCTCTACACCCCGGATCTGGAGTGCTACGCAGAAGTTGCCAAGCTGATGAAAGAGATTCAAGATCACCGTTGCGCGGACGCTTTGGCTCGTGCACAAGGTGCTTGGGCTGCTCGGAATGCCGACGAAGCTGCTTATTGGTTGGCAGAAGTATCGGCTGACTCCAAATGCTATCCGGATGCACAAAAACTGCAAAAAGAGATTGGCTCTAAATTGGATGCAGACGAGCAACGTAACTGGGATTTCATGGTTCAACAACACAAAGACAATGTTGATATTCAAAAGCAAGCTATCAAAGCAGCTCGCGATATCGGCGTTGCATACGGTGAGAACCAACAACCCACCTACAATATCGTTTGGTGGTAATATTCAAAAGAGGACGTGCATTCGTGCACGTTCTCTTTGTGCTTTGCACGTAATTATTCATTCAAGGAGCTAATGTTTTTCCTCCTTCTAATAAAACTGAAAACAACATGCGAACAGAACAAGAATTAAAAGGCATCACCCTTCTGGGTGACCATCACAACACCTACCCCGACCAGTACGCCCCGGAGCGGCTGGAAGCTTTTGTCAATTTACATCCCGAAAACGAGTATCTCGTGACGCTTGATTGTCCCGAGTTCACGTCCCTCTGCCCGAAAACCGGACAGCCCGACTTCGGACATATCATTATTTCCTACATTCCGAGGAAACTGATGGTGGAGTCCAAGTCACTGAAGATGTACTTGTTTTCCTTCCGCAACCACGGCGACTTTCATGAGGACTGCATCAACATCATCATGAACGACCTTGTCAAACTGATGGACCCGAAATATATCGAAGTCATCGGCTATTTCGCTCCACGCGGAGGTATCAGTATCTATCCTTTTGCCAACTATGCGGATAAAGAACATGAGGCGTTCAAACAACAGCGGTTGGCACAAATGTTCGGACAATTCGCTGAAAGGAAGTAAGATGGCAAAAGATACAATACTGGTTTTTTCGGGCGGGCTGGACTCGACAACCATGCTGTATGAATACCGCGAACGGATAGCGTTGGCGGTGTCATTTCACTACGGCAGCAACCATAACGACAAAGAGTTGGAGTGCGCCAAACTCCATTGTGAACGGCTCGGCATACCGCATAAAGTGGTGATGCTGCCGTTTATCAAGCAGCTCTTCCATTCATCCCTTCTGGCCGGAGCGGATGCTATCCCCGAAGGCAATTACAATGACGAGAACATGAAATCAACGGTCGTTCCGTTCCGCAACGGCATTATGCTTTCCGTTGCTATAGGCATCGCGGAAAACAGCGGCCTGCAATATGTCATGCTTGCCAACCACAGCGGCGACCACACCATTTATCCGGATTGCAGACCGGAGTTTGTCGCAGCAATGGATCAGGCGGCATGCGCAGGCACATGGAACGGCGTACGGCTGTTGACACCATATACGAATATCACCAAAGCCGAAATCGCAGCACACGGCAAAGCCCTCGGCATCGATTATTCCGAGACCTGGAGCTGTTACAAAGGCGGCGAGCACCATTGCGGTGTCTGCGGAACTTGCCGCGAGCGCATTGAAGCCCTCCGCGAAGCAGGAATTGAAGAGACAATCTACGATTGTCGTTAAAGTGTTAAATAGTTAAACTGGTTTCGATTACATCGAAACGTTAAGTTGTTATGTATTACGTACAAAAAACCATAGAAATTTCTGCAGCCCATAACCTGATGCTGTCCTACGAAAGCAAATGTGAAGCCCTGCACGGGCACAACTGGATTATCGTAGTCTATTGTAAATCAGAGACTTTGAACAAAGACGGCATGGTTACGGACTTTACGCACATCAAGCACATTGTCAAGGATACTTTTGACCACAAGTATATTAACGACATCATGGATGTCAATCCCTCGGCAGAGAACATCGCCAAGTGGATTTGCGACCATGTGCAGAACTGCTACAAGGTTTCCGTTCAGGAATCCGAAGGCAACATCGCCATTTATGAGAAAGAATGAGTGAATGAGACAATATAAAATCAACGAAATATATTACACCATTCAGGGCGAAGGTTATTATACCGGTACACCGGCGGTCTTTGTGCGCTTCAGCAGCTGCAATCTTGCATGCCCGTGGTGCGATACAAACCATCTGTCCGGCGACCTCATGACTGCCGGTGAAATCGTGAAAAAAGTCACTTCCTTATGGCCAAGCAGGACCGAAAATCCCGTGGTTGTGTTGACCGGTGGCGAACCGGCACTGCAAACGGATGACGAACTGATACAAGCCCTGCATGCCATCAAAGCGTTCATTGCCATCGAGACAAACGGCACGCGCGAAATACCGGAAGGCATTGATTGGGTAACCTGTTCCCCAAAGCCGGATTCATCTCTGCGGATAAAATATGCCGATGAAGTGAAAGTTGTCTTTGACGGCAAAACTGACCCTGAACTCTGGCGCAAGGAAATACAAGCACAAAACTGGTTCCTGCAGCCGCTGGACAACGGCAAATCCGCCAATATCAGCGAAAACGTGGAGTACATTCTTACCCACCCCTCTTGGCACCTAAGCCTGCAAACGCACAAAATGATTGGAATAAAATAAACAACCGTATATTATGAAAGACAACATTATTTTTGACCTTATCCGCCGTGAGCGGGAGCGTCAAACCAAAGGAATCGAACTCATTGCGTCAGAGAACTTTGTCTCGGACGCTGTTATGGAAGCGATGGGCAGCGTGCTCACCAACAAGTATGCCGAAGGTTATCCGGGCAAACGCTATTACGGCGGTTGCGAAGTGGTGGATATCGTTGAGGAAGAAGCCCGCACACGCCTCAAAGCGCTTTATAATGCCGAATGGGTGAACGTTCAACCCCACTCCGGTGCACAAGCCAATATGGCAGTGTTCATGGCGTGCCTGCAAGCCGGTGACACTTTCCTCGGTCTCAATCTCAGTCACGGCGGACACCTCTCGCACGGTTCGCCTGTCAATTTCTCCGGTCTGATGTTCCGCGCAACGGAATACAACGTGCGCGAAGATACCGGCCGTGTCGATTATGACCAGTTGGAACAGGTGGCACGTGCCGAACGCCCGAAACTGATTATCGCCGGAGCATCCGCATACAGCCGCGAATGGGATTATGCCCGAATCCGCAAGGTGGCCGATGAAATCGGCGCAATCTTCATGGTCGACATGGCACATCCCGCCGGTTTGATTGCTGCCGGATTATTGGAGAATCCGCTCAAACATGCACATATTGTTACCACCACCACCCATAAAACCTTGCGTGGTCCGCGTGGCGGCGCTATATTATTGGGCAAGGATTTCCCGAATCCGTGGGGCAAGACCACGCCCAAAGGCGAAATCAAGATGATGTCCGCCCTACTCGATTCTGCGGTGTTCCCGGGCGTACAAGGCGGTCCGTTGGAGCATGTTATTGCCGCCAAAGCCGTTGCGTTCGGCGAAGCCTTGCAGCCGGAGTTCAAAACCTATCAGCAGCAAGTCAAATTGAACGCCGCAGTTATGGCGCAGGCGTTTGTTGATAAGGGCTACAAAATCATCTCCGGCGGCACGGACAATCACTCCATGTTAGTGGATTTGCGCACCAAATATCCCGATTTGACCGGCAAGGTCGCTGAAAAAGCGCTTGTTGCAGCCGACATTACCACCAACAAGAACATGGTACCTTTTGACAGCCGCAGTGCATTCCAGACAAGCGGTTTGCGTTTCGGTACACCGGCGATTACGACCCGCGGTCTGAAGGAAGACAAAATGCCGTGGATTGTTGATTTGATTGACGAAGTATTGCGCGATCCTGAATCGGAAGCCAACATTGCCAAAGTCCGTGAGGAAGTCAACCGCGAAATGTTGCAGCATCCCCTCTTCGCGTGGTAATCTGATATGTGCAAAAAAAGTGCGGTTTTGCCGCACTTTTTTGTTAGATTTGAAAATTTCTTATCTCGGCACAGCCTCGAACGATCG
>CAJOFV010000033.1 GCA_905233925.1 Paludibacteraceae bacterium | reverse complement strand
CGAACAGGTGGTAGTTGCTGCCGCTGAGGCCCTGGCTCATGTAGCTGTATTTTTCGAAACCGCCCAGGAGGTCAAGATTGTTGTTACCAAAGCTTATCTTGTACTCTCCAAGGAACTGCTGGTTCACGGTGAACATACGGCTGTGGCTCACATAGACATAACCGTCAGTACCTGAGGAACCTGCGAACTGGCTGGACAGGGAGCTGTAACGGGTGTTGTCGGAAGTGAAGCCGATGTTGGCGGTGAGGGTGAGACCGGGAACAGGATTGAGGACGGTACCGAGTTTGCCGGTGAGAACGTCGGCATACTGGTAGGTGTCGTCATATTCATTGTCACGGACAGCGTTACCTACCACGGAAGGACGCTTCTGGTTGGTGTTGTTGGAGTCGTAGAGCTTACGGCCCTGCTCTGTTACGATGTAGGGTTCACCGTTAGGATCATCATCAGTGAGCTTACGTACATACAGAGGATAGATAGGAGCCATGCTGTTGGCAATGTAGAAGAGGTTGCCTGAAGAGCCATAGCTGTCACTCCAGTCTGCCTGCTGGGAGTCTGAGTGAGTGAAGCTCATGGAAGTGAGGAAACGCATCCAGGACTTAGCCTGATATTCTGCATTGATACGGCCGGAATAACGCTTGTAACCGGAGTTGTTGACGATACCGCTGTTATCCAGGTAACCAACACCTGCATAGTAGCTCATCTTACCGGAACCGCCCGAAGCGGAAACGTTGTATTCCCTACGATATGCATCGTGGAAAGCCTCTTTGTACCAATCATCGGGAATGTAGTAGTATTCACCGTCATAGTAACCCAGGGTAGCGTTAGGGTTGAGTTTAAAATTGGTACCTACGAGTTTTTCACCTGCAGGAACGGTGTAAACCTGGTAACCCAGACCGCCGTTCTTTTCGTCGAACAGGTACTTGTCTGCATAAGCATAGCTTTCTGCAACAGTGTGACCGGCATAGTAGTACTGGTTGTAGAGCATGTTGTAGTAGGTCTCATAGTACTGACCGGGGTTGTCGATGACATCGTACTGCGGGATGAGGCGGGAGTTGACACCGTAACGGGCGTCGAACTTGACCTGTGCATCACCGGACTGACCCTTCTTGGTGGTGATGATAACAACACCGTTAGCGCCGCGGTGACCGTAAATTGCAGATGCAGCAGCATCCTTAAGAACGGACATTGACTCGACGTCCTGAGGGTTGATGTCAGAGATTGCTCCATCGTAAGGCATACCGTCAACCACATACAGAGGGCTATTGGATGCACTCATTGATCCAATACCACGGATGCGGATGGTGGGGGTGCCGCCGGTAGGGTCACCACTTGAAGAGGTAACCTGGACACCGGGGGTGGTACCTGCGAGAGCGCTGGTAACACTGGTGGCAATCTTCTTTTCAATTGTCTCGGATTTAACCTGAGCTGCAGAACCGGTGAAGGAACTCTTGGTAGCAGTACCGTAGGCCACCATGATAACCTCATCAAGGACCTGGCTATCTTCTGCCAGGACGATGGTGATGTTCCTGCGACCGTTAACGGGAACCTGCTGGTCCGCATAGCTCATGCAGTTAACCTCCAAAACACCGTCTGCGGGAACACTCAGGGAGAATTCACCGTTGACATCGGACATGGTATACACTGTGCGGCTTCCCTGAAGCAGAACGTTAGCTCCAACGATAGCCTCACCGGCTTCGTCCGTAATCTTACCCTTCACAGTGATGTTCTGTGCGTAGGCAGCTAGGGACGCGGCCAGGAGTACCATGGTTGTGAAAAAAACTTGGATTTTTTTCATAAGCATGAAAAGTTAGTTAAACATAAATATTGATACAAATCTTATCTTCTTTGCATCTGATACACTACCTGACTATCCGCCAAAAACAGCGGATAATCGGTGCAAAAATGCTAAAACAAATTCAAAAATGCAAATGCAGTGTATAGTACAAAACTAGGGTATAATAAGTTTAATAAGCTTTTTTAAGGTTTTTTAGTTTGGTTTGGCCCGAAATATAATAATAATTTTAAACTTATCAAACTTATTTGCTTACGATTTTTAATTATAAAAATTATTAAAAAAATTTAAAAGCCCGGCGTTAACCGGGCCTTTTTCAATGATTTTTAGCTTTTTATTCGCTAAAACGAGCCTTCAGATACTCCCGGTTGAGGCGTGCGATGTGATCGATTGTAACATGCTTAGGGCATTCCATTTCACATGCACGGTCGCTCTGCCGCGTCTTACTTCCGCTTTGTCCATGACATCGTCATGCAGCAGCGTGAAATTATGGAATACTTCCAAAGCCATCGCCGCCGGCATCACCGCCTCAATACAACCTCCAACAGCATTTTTATCGGCGTGCTCGGAAGCACCGGTCTCACTTTCCATAGTTTCAGCGTTCAATCCTCCAACAGCGCAGCGTTCCCCGACAGCCATTGCTCCCAACAGCGCCAGCCGCGGACGAATCCGCTTGCCCCCGGCCGCTAACGTATAGCCGATTGGCTCATACAGCCCTTTCGGCTCTTTCGACCAGTCCAACTGCTCTATGGCTTTGTTTATATCAATCATTTTTTCTGGACACTCTTTTTCTGCCAACCACTCACCTTTCACTCACCTCCCACCCACCTTCCTATCTCGGTAGCTGCTCGGTAGCTGCTCGGTACCTGCTCGGTACCTGAAGCTGACTCAACCCTGCCATAAGGTTGACAAATCCCTGATTTACAATGGCTTATCACCCCTCAATTATATCCGTCAGCACATCCTTGATATCCAGTCCGGCGGCGCGCACTTGTTGCGGAATGAAACTGGTGGCGGTCATCCCGGGTGTGGTGTTCACTTCCAACAGATAAATATCCTCGCCAATCAGCACATAATCCGTACGGATGATGCCGTGTGCACCGATGATATCGTATATTTTCAGCGTCAGCGCCTGCACTCGGTCGCGCATCGCGTCGGGGATTCGCGCGGGCGTAATCTCATCCACTTGGCCGTTATACTTTGCCTCGTAGTCAAAGAACTCGCGCTTCGTCACCACCTCGGTAATTGGGAACGCCACCGCTTTTGTGGTGGTCTTATACACGCCGCAGGTTACTTCTGTGCCCTTCAGGTACGACTCGCAAATCACTTCGTTGCCTTCCTCGAAAGCGCGTTCGATGGCGGGCAGCACTTTCTCGCGGGATTTCACTTTCGTGCAGCCGAACGAAGACCCGCCTACATTGCTCTTGATAAAGCACGGAAAACCTAATTTCTTTTCCACCTGCTCCTCAATATCCGCGGGTACTTGTCCTTTTCGCAGCAATATACTGTCCGCAATATTGATGCCGAACGCATGCAGATAGTGGTTGCAGGTGTATTTGTTGAACGTCAGCGCTGCCGGCAGCACGCCGCAGCACGAGTACGGAATATGCATCATTTCAAGGAATCCCTGCAACAATCCGTTCTCTCCGGGTGTGCCGTGAATGGTCACGTACGCATAATCATACGTCGCAATCTTGTTCAGCGTCGCGAGGTCTGCGCCGTGCAATTCTACTATCTCCGCATCGTATTTGTCCTTGTCAAGGAATGACAGAATTCCTGCCGCGCTACGCAGCGACACGTCATGCTCGGAGCTGTCGCCGCCTGCCACAATTGCTATTCTTTTTTTCGCCATAAAATGCTCTATCCTAAAAATCGCGCAAAGATACAACAAAATATTTGAATGTGCAAGATTTTGGCGAAAAAATTCCATTATGCTTGCATAAAATGGATTTTTGAGGCAAAAGATTGTCGTTCGCTAAATATAGCGAACGTATTTTCGGGGGAATTGCGTTCCGCAAGGCGGCGTCCGAAGATACATTGCATATCTGCAAAAAAAAATGCGGTTTTGCCGCACTTTTTTGTTTTCTAATGACATTATGATGTCATTTTACAACGACCACTCGTAGCCCTCTTTCGTGTCTTTGATTTTGAACCCGAGCTCTGTCAGCGCATTGCGAATCCGGTCGCTGGTTCCCCAGTCCTTGTTGCGTTTCGCATCCAGACGTATATCCAACAGCAGATCCACTGCGCCGTCAAACGCTTTCCGGTTCTCGTCGCCGGCTCCTTGTTCTTCCAGACGCAGACCGAGGATGTCCACCGCATAATCCTTCCAGACCTTGCGCAGTTCGTCCAAATCGGCTGCCGAGATACTTCCTTTGCCGTCATAAACGGTATTGATGGCGCGTGCCGAATCAAACAGATGCTGCAGCACAATCGGGCTGTTCAGGTCATCATCCATCGCTTCCGCGCATTTCTCGCGCAAACCGCTTACTTCCACGCTTGTCTCCGCACCGGCTTGCAACTTCTGCAACCGGTTGTATGCCTCTTGCAGGCGGGCATAGCCTTTCTCCGCTGCTTCAAGCGCTTCGGACGAGAAGTCCACCGTCGAACGGTAGTGTGCCATCAGAATAAAGAAGCGGATGGTCATCGGAGCGAACGGCTTCGACAGCAACTCATGCTCGCCTTTGAAGAACTGCTCCAGCGTGATGAAGTTGTTGTAGCTCTTGCCCATTTTCTTGCCCGCGATGGTAATCATGTTGTTGTGCATCCAGTAATGCACGCTTTCGTGCCCGAGCGCCGCGCAGGACTGTGCAATCTCCGCCTCGTGGTGCGGAAACATCAGGTCCATACCGCCGCCATGGATGTCAAACTCCTCGCCGAGATACTTCGTGCCCATTGTCGAGCACTCCATGTGCCAACCCGGAAAGCCTTCGCTCCACGGACTCGGCCAGTGCATGATATGTTCCGGCGCCGCTTTCTTCCACAGCGCAAAGTCGTAGGAGTGTTTTTTCTCCGACTGACCGTCCAACTCGCGCGTATCGGTCACGATATCCTCAAGGTTCCGTCCCGACAGTTTGCCGTACGGATAATCCTTGGCGTATTTCTCCACATCCATATACACACTGCCGTCCGAGACGTACGCATAGCCTTTGTCAAGAATCTTCTGCACGAACGCAATCTGCTCGATGATATGCCCCGAAGCGTGCGGTTCGATACTTGGCGGCAGCACGTTCAACGCCTCCATGTCGCGGTGGTAGCGGTTCGTATAGTACTGCACCACCTCCATCGGCTCCAGCTGTTCCAACCGTGCTTTCTTGGCAATCTTGTCCTCGCCTTCGTCTGCATCGTGCTCCAGATGTCCGACATCCGTGATGTTGCGCACGTAACGCACCTTGTAACCAAGATGCAGCAGATACCGGTACAGCAGGTCGAATGTAATCGCAGGGCGTGCGTGTCCTAAATGGGCGTCACCGTACACGGTGGGACCGCAGACGTACATGCCTGCGTGTCCCTCGTGTATCGGACGGAAATACTCTTTCTGTCGAGTAAGTGTGTTATAGATTTGCAGCATAATCAGAGCAGGGTCTTCGGGTCGAGATTGTTCTTCTCGATATCCTTGAAGTAATTGAACGTACCTACTTTCAGTTCGTCGCAGGCGGCCTCATCGCAAACGATGATACCGTGCTGGTGCATCTGCAGCGCGCTTACCGTCCACATGTGCGAAATCGGTTTCTCAATCGCATGGAGCAGAGCGCGTGCTTTGTTGTGCCCGTTCACCACAATCAGCACTTCCTGTGCATCCATTACGGTGCCCACACCTACTGTCAGTGCGGTCTTCGGCACGAGATTGATGTCATTGTTGAAGAAGCGGCTGTTGGCGATAATCGTATCGGTTGTCAGCTCTTTCTTTCGGGTGCGGCTGGTCAGTGACGATCCCGGCTCGTTGAACGCGATATGGCCGTCGGGACCGATACCGCCGAGGAACAGATGAATACCGCCGTAGTTCTTTATTTTTGCCTCGTAGCGGGCACATTCCGCTTCCAGGTCTGCGGCATTGCCGTTGAGGATGTTCACATTCTCTTTGCGGATGTCTATATGGCTGAAGAAGTTGTTCCACATGAAGCTGTGGTAGCTTTCCGGATGGTCTTCGGGGATGCCTACATACTCATCCATGTTGAAGGTTACGACGTTGCGGAAGCTGACTTTGCCGGCTTCGTACAGTTTGATAAGTTCACGGTACATGCCGAGAGGGCTGCTGCCGGTCGGGCATCCGAGAACGAACGGACAACTTTCTTTCGGTCCGAATTCGTTGATACGTTTTGCTACGTAGTTTGCTGCCCATTTGGAGAGCAGGTCGTAGTCTTTTTGAATAATTACACGCATTGTTTTAAGTGTTTAATTTGTTATTATTAATAATATGCCTTTGCCTGCCGGTAACTACTGCCTAACGGACAGGCGAAAGATGTTACTCTACTTGTTCCAAAACCACTGCGGAACGTGCCGGCAGATACAGCTTCAGCCAGCCTTTGTGGTCAGGCGCATACAGCGGATCCGGCTGCGTGAAGTGCTCCACGCTGTCATCCGACTGCCCGAAGCCCGCAAACTCCCGTGCATCCGTGTTCAGCAGCACTTTGTACTTGCCTTCCGGTGCAAGGAATCCGTAGTCCGGGAACGACTTCTGCCCGTTCCAGTTGAATACGAAAATCAGCTTTCCGCGGCGGTATGCAACTACCTGGTCGCCTTCGTTGTCCCACAGGTTATATACCCACGGCAGATGTGTGCCGCACTCGTCCTTCTCCATCTGCAGTTTCTCGCGCAGCAACTGCACCATTGCCTTGTCGAAACGGTTCAGGTCGGCAAAGAAGTAGTTCGGATTATCCACAAGGCTCCATTGTCTGCGGGCGTACTTGTAGCTCCAGTCGTTGCCTTGGCGCGGGAAATCAATCCACTCCGGATGTCCGAACTCGTTGCCCATGAACGTCAGGTAGCCGCCGTTGATGGTCGATGCCGTAATGAGGCGTATCATCTTGTGCAGCGCGATGCCGCGGTCCACCATATAGGTCGAATGGCCGTGCTCGAAGTGCCAGTACATATCCGCGTCAATCAGACGGAAGATAATCGTCTTGTCGCCTACCAACGCCTGGTCATGGCTCTCCGCGTAGGAGATGGTCTTTTCGTCCTGACGACGGTTGGTCATTTCGTACAGGATATGTCCCGCTTTCCAGTCCTCGTCCTTCACTTCCTTGATATACTTGATCCAGAAATCCGGAATACCCATCGCCAGACGGTAGTCGAATCCTACGCCGCCGTCTTTCTGCGGGCACGCCAAGCCCGGCATACCCGACATGTCTTCTGCAATCGTGATGGCGTTCTTCTTCACCTCGTGAATCAGTTTGTTCGCCAGTGTCAGATACATGATGGCATCGCCGTCCTCGTTGCCGTTGAAGTAACTGCCGTATCCGTTGAAATCCTCGCCCAGACCGTGAGACAGGTACATCATACTCGTCACGCCGTCAAAGCGGAATCCGTCAAATCCGTATTCGTCCATCCAGAACTTGCAGTTGCTCAACAGGAAATGCAGCACTTCCGGTTTGCCGTAATTGAAGCACAGGCTGTCCCATGCCGGATGTTCGCGCCGTCCACCGTCATGGAAGTACTGATACGGTGTGCCGTCGAAGTTGCCCAGTCCTTCCAGTTCGTTCTTCACCGCGTGCGAGTGCACGATATCCATAATCACCGCAATTCCTCTGCCGTGCGCATCGTCAATCAGCGCCTTCAGCTCTTCGGGAGTGCCGAAACGCGACGATGCCGCAAAGAAGTTCGATACATGGTAGCCGAACGAACCGTAGTACGGGTGCTCTTGGATAGCCATGATTTGTATGCAGTTATAGCCCAGATCAGCTACGCGCGGCAGCACGTTCACGCGGAACTCCTCATACGAAGACACTTTCTCCGCTTCGCCCGCCATACCGATATGACATTCATAGATGAACAGCCCGCCGTTTTTCTGCTTGCCGCCCTTCACGGCTTTGTGTTTCCACTTGTATTCCGGTTGTGCCCATACTTGTGCCGAGAAGATTTTCGTATTGTCGTCCTGAACCACTCTCCGCACGTACGAAGGGATGCGTTCACCGTATCCACCCTGCCATTCGACGAGCAACTTATATAGCTGTCCGTGTTGCATTGCGCTCTCCGGCAGCTTGGCTTCCCATACGCCGTTGCCAACGGGTTGCAGACGGTAGTTCTCGTCCTTCTGCCAGCCGTTCATGTCACCTTTTATATATATAGCTGTTGCATTCGGTGCCCATTCACGCAGCACCCAGCCTTCGCCGGTATGGTGAAGACCGAAGTACAGATAGCCGGTTGCCCAGTCTGCCAAAGGCGTGCCGCCGGTTATTTCCTGCTCTTTACGGATAGCATACTCATAGCGCCCGCGGATGGCGCTCTCATACGGTTGAAGATAGGGGTCGGACTCGACCAGTCTCAGTTTCTTTGCCATAGTATTTCGATTTTTCTGGGTTAGTCTCTGTGCAAACAGCCCGCAAAATTACTGCTTTTTTTTAATATATGCAAATAAAAAACGAAAAGACGTGCTTTTTGCTGATTTTTTTGCTTCAAAACAGCCTTTTCACGTCTCGTTTGCGTCTCGGCTGGGACTCGAAAAAAACAAGGCGCCGGAAAGCGCCTTGTTTATGAATGTTTGTTGTCCCGTATTACTTCAGGAATACATACTCGCTGAACTCTTCTTTATTCTTTTTGCCCGGAGCCCAGGTGGCGGGATCGAGATCGCCGTTCTGTTTATCCTTGTTGTAACTCCAGGAATAAACGGTGCGGTTGCTCGAAACATCTACCCAACGGTATTCAGCAGACTGGTCGCCGTTGTAGTTGGTAACTTTGATAATCAGTGTCAAGCCGTTGTGCACACCGCACAAAGGATATTCCTGTACATCGCTCGTCATAGCCTGGCAGGTGTATGCGGCGGTGCCGTTCTTCACGTCAAGCAGTTTGCAAGTCTTGTCATCCAATACCCACGCATAGCCGTCGGTGGAATTGTAAGCCTGGTCATAAGTAACGGAAATAACTTCGCGGCCGTCTTTGTCGATATAGCCGTATTTATCTTTGCCGTCTTGGACAACGCCGACTACAGCCACTTCATCCACAGAGTAACGACCTACGCCGTCGTACATGCGGGTGCCGATAGCCTGGTTGCCATCAGCTTTGCGGATGGTGAACTCGGTTTTGCCGGCTTCCGTGTTGCGGTCAATGGTAGCTACGATGCCGAGACCCATATTCCACATTTCTTTGTAGCTGCCCTCTGCGATAACGATGTTACCTTTGGTGTCAATCAGCGCATAAGTCGGAATACGGTCGTTCTCGGTGGACATGTTGGAGCAAACTACGCAGTAACCGTCACGGAAAGAGTCTGCCTCCTCGTAGAAGAGAGGAGTGCCGTCCTTCATCAGGACATTGCCTTTCTTGTCCAGAAATCCGACTTTGTCACCGGAAGCGGGATAGGTTACCAAACCGTCGGAGGTCATCCGGCTGATACCTGCATACACGGGTTGGATGGCAAACTCGAACTTGGTGTTGATAAGGCCTACACCATTGTTCAGAGAAGCTCTTGCATAGCCGTAATAGAAAGCCTCTGCTTGATCAAAAGATACGCAACTTTGTACTTCGCCGTCCGTGTCAATGAATGCCTGAATACCATTGATGGTTACCAGAGCATAGCCGGCGGAGAAGAAAGAAGATGCTGTGGAGAATTGAGCAGGAATAGCCCATTCACCGCTGTTGTTGATGTAGCCGTACAGATTGGAAATGCTGTTGTAAGCAGGCCACAGCTTGGTTGAGGTGGTTGTCGGTGTGTCGTTTTTCGTGCAACCGATAAACGCAATTGCCAATGCTAACGGCAATACCATAAAGATTGATTTTTTCATTTGTTTCAGGCTGTTATATCCCATCGCCCCTTCGGTTTTTTAGATAAATAACGTTATTTAATAAATTGCAAACAGGGTTGCAATTGTTTTTTCTGTGTAGCAGCATGCCTCCGGGCTGTATTTACAGCGCCTTGAGGATGGCTAATGTGTAGTGGTACAGTTTCTGCACGGTCGCGATGTTCACGCGCTCGTCGGGCGAGTGCGGATGCTCAATGGTCGGACCGAACGAAATCATCTCCATGCCCGGATAGTTGCGGCCGATAATACCGCACTCCAGTCCGGCGTGAATGGTTACCACGCGCGGCGCATTGCCGAACTCCTTCTGATAAACCTCCTTCATCGTCGCCAACAGGCTACTCTTGAAGTTGGGTTTCCATCCCGGATAAGCGCCCGAGAACTGTACATCTGCGCCTGCCAGGGCGAACGCGGAGTGGATAATCTGCTTCAACTCTTCCTTGCGGCTCTCCACGCTCGAACGTGTCAGGCAGAATACGGAAACCTTGTTGCCGTTGGTCTGAATCATGGCGAGGTTGTTGCTCGTTTCCACAATATCCGGCATCTCCGGAATCATGCGGTATACTCCGTGCGGGCAGAGTGTAACGGCATGAATGAGGAAGTCCTGCACATCTTCCGGCATTTCGTTTTGCGGGCATGCAACTTCCTCTGCGAAGAAGTGTATATTGTCCTCAATACCATCATATTCGCGGATAAACAGGTCCTCGTATTCATCCACTAACTCCATGAATTCGTCCTTGCTTTCGGCAGGAATGGTCACAATCGCGCTTGCTTCGCGCGGAATAGCGTTGCGAAGACTACCGCCTTCTACACTTGCCAGACGGGCTTCGTAGTTCGCCACCGCATCCTTGAGGAAGCGGAACAGCAGTTTGATGGCGTTCGCGCGCTGCAGATGGATGTCGCAGCCAGAGTGACCGCCTTTGCAGCCCGTTATATTGACCTTCAGGGCGATGTCGCCTTCTTCCACCGCTACCGGCTGGAAATCAAACGTTGCTTCTGTATCTACGCCGCCGGCGCAGCCTACATACAACTCACCTTCGGTCTCCGAATCCAGGTTCAGCAGGTACTTGCCTTGCAGCAGACCACCTTTGAGGTCGAATGCGCCGTACATGCCGGTTTCTTCGTCCACCGTGAAGAACGCCTCCAACGGCGGATGTACCACGTTCTTGTCCGCCAGAATAGCCATCGCCGTGGCTACGCCGATACCGTTGTCCGCGCCAAGCGTCGTGCCGTCGGCGGTCACCCACTCGTTGTTATCCTCTACATACGCACGGATCGGGTCTTTCTCAAAATCAAACGCCACGTCCGAGTTCTTCTGCGGCACCATATCCATGTGTCCCTGCAGGATAACGCCCGGATGGTTCTCATAGCCCGGATAGGCGGGCTTGCGGATAATCACGTTGCCGATTTGGTCAACAATGGTCTCCAAGCCTAACGAACGGCCGTAGTTGGCGAGAAAATCGCTAATCTCTTTTTTCTTTCCCGACGGACGCGGGATTTGGGTCAAACTGTGGAAATTACTCCACACACCTTTCGGTTCCAAATTGTTCAACATAATGGTATAGTATATTTATATAAGCCAATAGTTAGTTATTAGTTAGATATTACCGACCCTTTACCGACCTGTTACCGACCCTTTTGGTGGCTATTCGATGGTAATTTCTCCGCAGAGGTTTTGTTGCAGTAATGCCTTTACTTGTTCGTTGTCATCGGGAAACTCCCCGAACAGGTACATCATTTTGGTCAGCAGCGCCTCGGTTGTTATGTCGTAGCCGGACAGCACGCCTGCTTTCATCAGGTTGAGCGAGGTGTCATACAATCCCATCTCCACCGAACCGGTATTGCACTGGGTCTTGTTCACAATCACAATACCGCGCTCTACCGCCTGCCGCAACTCCTCGAACAACCATTTGTCTGACGGCGCATTGCCCGCGCCGTAACTCTCCAACACCACGCCGCGCAGGCCTTTGGTGCCCAGAAGGGCATGCACCACCGGCTTCGTGATACCGGGGAACAGCTTCAGTACTGCTACATTGCTGTCCGTCTCCACGCGCAAACGCAGCGGCTGCTCCGGGTCACTATAATATATAAGGTGCGGCTGGTAGGTGATATGCACACCTGCTTGCGCGAGGGCGGGGTAGTTGTACGACTTGAACGCTGTGAAATGCTCGGCGTTGCGCTTTGTCGTGCGGTTCGCGCGGAACAGCTTGTCTCCGAAGAAAATCGTCACCTCCGGCACAATGGCGTTCCCGTCTTCGTCCGTCGCTGCGGCTATCTCGATGGCGGTCAGCAGGTTCTCCTTCGCATCCGAACGCAGCACGCCCACCGGCAACTGGCTTCCCGTGAATACCACCGGCTTGCCGAGGTTCGCGAGCATGAACGACAACGCCGAGCCGGAATAGGACATCGTGTCTGTGCCGTGCAGGATAACAAAGCCGTCGTAAGCCTCATAATGGTCATAGACCGCATGCGCCATCTTCGCCCAGTTGTCGGGATTGACGTCGGAGGAGTCAATCAGCGGCTCGAAGGGCAGAATCTCCACCTTGATATCGGAGGAAAACAGCTCCGGCACAAACGCTTTGAACGTGTCCAAATCCGCCGGATGGAGCGCTCCCGTCTCACGATTGCGCACCATGCAAATCGTGCCGCCGGTAAGTATGAGCAATACTTTCTTCATTCAACCCGCAAAAGTACAACAAAATAATGATATATGCAAATAATTATTAAAAAAGTGTGATTTTTTTCGCAATTTTGATATTTGTGGGAGAAAAAGGCCACCTTTGGCACGGTTTTTGTTATATAATTTACGGCAAACGTAATATGATCAGAGCTCCTAAAACACATGTTCTTCTGTGTGACGATGATGTCAACGTATCGACTGTCCTTGCCGATTATTTGCGCGAGCGCGGATATGAGGTGCTGACGGCAGCGAACGGAGAAGACGGTTTGGCAAAATTGACTGCTGACCGCTGTGATATATGTCTTATGGATGCGGACATGCCCCAGTACAATGGTTTTGACGCGTTGAGCGACTTGCGCAAGACGAGCAACCAACTGCCGGTTATCATGCTTATGGAGAGCGATACGCTCAGCGAGATTCACCGCGCATACGAATTGGGATGTGACGATTATATGGTTAAACCCTTGTCCATTGAAATATTGATATGCAAGATTGAGGCTATTCTGCGGCGTTTCCGTCCGAGCGCAGGCTCGCAGGAAACCGAGTTTGACCTCGGCGGCATGCACTTTGACAGTGTTCACCAGACCGTGGGCGGTCAGCACTTGTCGGCGCGGGAGAACGACCTGTTGCTGATGTTGTGCCAGAATATGAACATGTTGGTGGATCGGCATTTGATTCTGCGCACCTTGTGGCAGGCGGACAATCACTTCGCAGCACGCTCCTTGTGCGTTTATGTGAATCATCTGCGCTGTTTCCTTACCGGAACGGGTATTCAGATTGTCTCGGTGCACGGACGCGGATATAAATTGATAAACAGCAAATCTTCATAAGAGTAAAAGTTTTTTCATAACAGAGGCTAACAAAGAGTTAGTGTTTTTTTCTTAATTGTG
>CAJOFV010000032.1 GCA_905233925.1 Paludibacteraceae bacterium | reverse complement strand
CTTGTGTGCGTGGTCTTGGGCTTGTGCCTGTTGTTGGCCTATTTGTACCGCCGCCGTCAACGGTTGCTTTTGGAGAAAGAAGAGGAGATTGAAACCCTGCGTAACATGTTGGCTTCAGCTGATAAATCGGACGATAAGGAAAGTGTGCGCAAACTGATGTTGCAGCAATTGGGTGTCATCAAAACGATTGCCGGAACACCCACCGAAGCCAACCAACAGCTGCTTGCGCGTCTCATGGCATTGAACGAGGAAACCGCCAATGCCCTCATCGACTGGCCAAGCATTTACCAAACCATCAATCTTGTTTATGACGGTTTTTATACACGTCTCGTGCAGAAATATGGAGCCACCGACCAATCCAATGATTCGGCACACCCGGTCTTGAACGAGAAGGAACTGCAACTATGTTGTTTGTTGAAAGCCGATTTCTCCACCAAGGAAATCAACATGCTTACTCGTCAAAGTCTCCAAACCATCTACCAGCGCAAGACCCAAGTCCGTCAGAAACTCTCCCTCGCCGAAGCCAAAGACATTAGGCAACGCTCCAAACGGAGCGTTGCTTATGATTTGGCTTCCACGTACCTCTTTCCGCTGAACAGCAAATATATTTGCGTGAACTGCTCGTGCGTCATTTATTCTTCCTTTTTATACAACGATTGTTCTTTGCCTTCCTTCTGGCTTATTGCCAGTATCTCTTTTCCCATATAAGGGGTTACCAATATCGAAATAAATCACTGCAATTCTTGTAATTTATCGAGATACATCGCATAACAAACCTGAACCATCCTGAACAACAAAAAAAGTGTCCTTTGGGGCACTTTTTGTCATTAAACATCACACATTACACATTAAACATCAAAAAAAATTTGCACGCGTCAAAATTTTTTTGTACTTTTGCACGATTTTAACTATTAAAACTTACAGACATGAAAAAAACACTCTTATTTGCAGTGGCTCTGCTGGTGGCAGGTGCGCTGAATGTGGCAGCTAATGCTACCGTATTGGACACAGCAAAGGTGGACGGAATCTGGTACATCTTTGACAAAGACGCGCTGACCGCCACCGTTACCTACGGTCCCGCAAGCGGCGAAAGCGGCATGTGGGGCGGCATCGGAAAAGATACCTACGGCGGAAAGCTGATTATTCCGGAAAAGGTAAACTATTTTGACGGCAGCAATTATTATGACTGCAACGTGACTGCAGTCGGAGACAATGCTTTCGCTTGGTGCACGAACCTGTCGCAAATCACTATACCTGCGTCTGTCAAACGATTGGGCGTCAATCTCTTGCAGCGCTCGGAGGGCGTAACAACCCTGGTATTCGCAGACGGAAATGAGCCAATCGTATTCGGCCGCAAAGAGTTCGAAACGGGCGTGGCGATATCGTTTGAAGATATAGCATACATGTGCAAGACCCTGTACCTCGGGCGTAAGATTGTGGTGGAGGACACGGAAGCATCGGATGTAATGATATTCCATACCTGGAGCGAAGTGGAGGATGTGACCTTCGGCGAGGCATTCACCGAAATCCCCGTGGCATTCTGTCCGTACGCGCGCAAACTCAACAGAATTCAGATTAACAGTTCTGTCGTGCTGAATCCGGGTGTCCGGATGTTCGCTTTCCTGGAAGAGGACACTCCGAAGCCGGATGCAAAAGCGATTACGCTGTATGTGCCGGAAGGAATGGCGAAAACCTACGCCGGTATTGAAGGCTGGAGCCGCTTTACCATTCAGGAAATGGATGTAGAACAACGCTACCACATCAAGTATGTGTCTGACATATTCGATTTCTTTATCAACGGCTTGTATTACAAGCGCACAAGCAGCGGTGTGAGCGTGGTTATCCCGCAAGTGTGGTACCTCAATCCCGACGGCTCGTATGTAAATATATGGAGCAGCGAGTTCCCCTACAAGCAGACCGCTATCACCATCCCCGATTCCATTACCGTTTATCTTGACGGTTATACAGACTACTCCCTCACGCCGAAAGCAGGCTATGAAAAAGCGACCTTTGCCGTTGCCGAAATCGGCGACTACTGCTTCCGTGGGGCGAACAATCTGGAGCGGCTGATTATCCCCTCGACCGTGAAGACTGTGGGCATAGAGGCGTTTGAATATACGATGAAACTCAAATCTCTGGATATTCCTGAATCGATTATCCATACAGGCTGGCTGGCTTTCGCCCGTGCCGGTTTTGAGGAGATTGTTATTCCGGCATCATGCAGCGTTTGGGAGTATGGTGAAGGAACGGCAGTATTCCAGGAGTGCGAGAATCTGCGCAAAGCTACTTTTGCTCCGGGAACCACCCGCATACCTGACCGTATCTTTTTCGGCTGTACGGCGCTCCGTAGTATCATTATGCCCGACGAAGTGAAAGAGATTGGTGCCGGTGCTTTCGCGGGCTGCTACGCACTCGCAGACCTGCATCTGCCGGCAAGTTTGGAGGCGATTCACGCCCGGATGTTCCAATCCTGCCCCCTGCGCGAGCTTGAGATTCCCGCAGCGGTGAAAGAAGTGGGAGAGGCCGCTCTGTTGGCAACCTTGCTGACCAAACTGACCGTTAATTCGGCAAACAAGAAATTCGACAGCCGTGATAACTGCAACGCTATCATCCGTACGGCAGACAATACGTTGGTTGCAGCCACCGATGGTACGTTTATCCCCGAAACGGTGGACAGCATTGCCGAAATGGCATTCGTGGAACTGGACGGCATTCATTCGGTTACTTTGCCGAAAGGACTGAAGAGCATCGCTCCCTATGCATTCCATAACCTGAACAATCTGACCATCATCACGTCGTACATCACCAACCCTGCCGGCGTGCTCAAAGAGAACGGTTTCAGCAGTGATTGGGAAACAGTAACCCCGCAGAACACGGCTACCCTTTACGTGCCCGCCGGAACACTTGCCGCATACAAGGCGGATGCTGAATGGGGTAAGTTCAAACATATTGTCGAAATGACCGATGCCAGCAAGCCTGCCGAAGTAGAAGACCTCAAGCCTCTTGCAGAAGACGGCGGTGCAGATTTGACGAAGATTACCTCGGAAACGGATATCACTAACACGGTTGTTGACAACCTCTATCTCACGTGCGACACCGCCAACGGCGACCACTACGATGCTACCGAGAAAGCCCTCGTATTCAAAACCGTTGTGGATGAATATATGTTGAGCAATATCCTTGCCGCACCGGGCAATATGGATATTATCCGCAACAACTTCAGCGGCATCATCATCGAAATTCCTGCCGGAAAAGGAACGATTACGATTACCTTCAAGACCACAAGCGGACGCGAGTTGGCAGTAACCATCGGCAAGGAAGTGGCACAGCGCTATGCTCAAGCTGTCAAGGGTGCTATTGACATCAACTTTGATGTGGAGCAGAACACATACGTCTATATCTACCCTGTAGAGAAGGACGAGATACTTGCTGCAGCCCCGAGCAAAGTGCATGCCCGCAAGGCTGTTGCTGAAGAAAAGGACGATAGCGTGAATATCTATGGTGCACAATGGCAAATCAAGAATACCATCAGCGGCATTGAGGAAACGGCTGCTGCAGATAATGCGGTCGATTTGAAGGTGCAGAAGATATTCCGTAACAGACAACTCTACATCCTCCGCGACGGCAGAATGTACACCGCTACCGGCGCAGAGGTGAAGTAATGAATGAATGAGTGAATGATAGACAAAAAAGTGCGAGCAATCGCACTTTTTTGTCATTAAACATTAAACTTTGCACATTAAAAATTAAAAAAATTTGCACACATCATTTTTTTTGTGTACTTTTGCGCGATTTTTATGCGTTGACCACAAATTCAAACAATTAATAACACTTATTTTTATGAAAAAGAACTTCAAAATCGCTGCCACCGTTGCAGTCGTAGCACTTGTTTTGAGCGGGTGCGTAACAGCTACCGTAGTATTAACCAATGAAGCGGTCAAAGAAGAAGAGGAAATCGAAAGCGGAAACGTCTTCGAAACCAGTAAGGCCACTGTAACGTACTACAACAATGTAGTCCTTTCGTTCAAACAGAACGGTAAATTCATCCGTGTTGATGAGCCGAACTACGACAGAGCACGCATCATCCGTCCTGACTCCGTTTTTGAACTTGACCTGAAGTACAAGACCTACATCAGCACGCCGAACACAAACGGTAAGTGGTACTACAGCGACCAATCTTATGTATTCCCCGTTGACTGGTTCGAGCTCCACACCTTCCTCGGTGACGTATGGACGAGCGACAACAGCGAAAAAGGCAAAATGGACGTAGCAGGCGTTGAATGTGTTTCCTACACCTGCGACAAGTATGAGTATGCCGGCTATAACCGTATTTACATGTACAAGAAAATCGGCAGCTCCCTCCATCGCTGTGCTATCAAGTACGAATGGAAATGCGAAGCCGACTTCGACATACCCGCAGACTTCCACAAAGTCAGCGGTACCGTTACCTATTCGAAAGATTTCAAATAATGAAAGGTATTATTCTTGCAGGCGGCAGCGCAACCCGTCTGTTCCCGCTGAGCAAAGCCATCAGCAAACAAATCATGCCGGTATATGACAAGCCGATGATTTATTATCCGCTGTCCACGCTGATGCTTGCCGGTATTCGCGAGGTGCTGATTATTTCCACACCCCGCGATTTGCCGATGTTCCGCGAATTGTTGGGCGACGGCAGCCGTTTGGGTATGACCCTCACCTACAAGGTGCAGGAAGTGCCGAACGGACTGGCACAGGCGTTTGTGCTCGGCAAAGAATTCCTCAACGGCGAACCCGGCTGCCTCATCCTCGGCGATAACCTGTTCTACGGACAAGGCTTCCGGACGATGCTTCGCCAGGCAGTCGAACACACGGAGAACGGCGCTTGTATCTTCGGCTACGAAGTGCAAGACCCGCGCGCATACGGCGTGGTGGAGTTCGACGAGAACGGCAAAGTATTGAGCCTTGAAGAGAAACCCGCCCAACCGAAAAGCAACTATGCCGTGCCCGGGCTGTATTTCTACGACGGCAGCGTCTGCGAAAAAGCCGCAGCCCTTAAACCCAGTGCACGCGGCGAGTATGAAATAACCGACCTGAACAAATGCTATCTGGCGGAAGGAACGTTGCATGTGCAACTCTTCGGACGCGGATTTGCATGGCTTGACACAGGTACTTGCGACAGCTTGCTCGACGCCGGTAATTTCATCGCCACCATCCAGAAACGGCAGGGATTCTACATCGCATGCATTGAGGAAATAGCATGGCGCAACGGTTGGATTGACAGCAAACAGTTAGCCGCTTTGGGCAAAGAAATGAAAACCGAATACGGACGTTATCTTGAAAGGCTGGCAAAGTAACATATTGATTCTGTGTGTGTTAGTTATCGCCGGATGCCACAGAACGGCGCCGCAGCAGCCATCGCAACGCAGCAGCAACGGTACCATCGAAGACTCCGCTACGCTCGCACTCATGGAAGTAAACAAACGCCTTGCCAACGAAGCCGATAAAACGCTGCTGCACATGGCTGACAGCCTGCACGAAGCAACCGGCACGGAATTTGCACAATTAAGCAGCGGAGGATGGAAAAGCCGCCGTGACTCGCTCTCCCGCGAGAAAAGCCTGTATGCCGAAACACCACAACTGAAGGAAAAATGGCGTGTGCGCTTCAAAACCCTGCGGCTCGATGGCAGTCTGATTAGCGACACCGAAGGCATTTATGCAATCAAGACATTTGACTTGCCCTTGGCTATCGAGGATGCCCTTGATGATATGTATCCGGGCGAAACAGCCCTGGTGCTCGCGCCCTGGTACACCGCTTACGGCATTCACGGCAACGAACATGTGCCGGGCTACGAAAACGTGATGTTCGAAGTAACGCTCGGTGAGAAAATAGCAGATTCAGCATTTACCAAGAAAGAATGAAGAAGATTATATATTTCATAGGACTTGCCGCAATTACGGCTTTGTATGGCTGCTCAAGTAACAGTTATTCGTCCGACCTGAAAAAGGAGAAGCAACTGATTGAGGACTATATCGCCCGCAACGGATTCAATATCATCGACGAACTGCCTGCAGACGATGTCGTTTGGGGTGAAAAGGACTACTATCAGGTGGCGGGCTATGACTATCTGTATTTCCACTTGGTACATCGCGGCAAGCCGTTCCATATCAATGCCGACGGCGATACGATACGCTCGGATTCGGTCATCGCCTCGGAAACAGTAGTCATGCGCTACCGCAAATATACGCTTGAGGTGAATGCCGATACGGCTGACTACATGACAACGCTCAACAGCGCTTATCCGCTGGAGTTCACCTATCTGACGGACTACACCACAGCCCCCGTAGCGTGGCATGTGGCTGTCGGACTGATGAAATACAGCGACTCGGAGTGCAAAATCATCTGCCCGAGCAAACGCGGCTTTACGGAAGACGGAAACACCGTGACCCCGTACGGCTACGACCTCAAAATGAAAATCAAGAGATAAAATATGAGTTTAGTTAAAAGTATATCCGGCATCCGCGGCACTATCGGCGGCCGCGTGGGAGAAGGACTGAATCCCGTTGATATCGTCCACTTTACAGCAGCATACGCCGTGCAACGAAGGAAATCTTCAAATCTTCAAATCTCCAAATCTTCAAATACTATCGTAGTTGGCCGCGACGCTCGTATATCCGGCGAAATGGTGGACTTGTTAGTCACCGGCACGCTGATTGGTATGGGCTTTGACGTGGTGAACATCGGCATGGCAAGCACGCCGACCACCGAACTGGCTGTAACCGGCGAAAACGCTGCCGGCGGAATCATCCTGACCGCCAGCCACAATCCCAAACAGTGGAACGCGCTGAAGCTGCTCAACGAACGCGGCGAGTTCCTCAATGACGCGGAAGGCAAAGAAGTACTGGATATTGCCGAACGCGAGGACTTCACGTTTGCGGAGGTGGACAACATCGGACATGTAACCCGCAAGGATTATCTGCCCTACCATGTGAACAAGGTGCTTGACCTTGAGCTGGTGCACCGCGATGCCATTCAAAAGCGTAATTTCACAGTAGCCATTGACTGCGTGAACTCGGTCGGAGGACTGGCTATTCCGGCATTATTAGAGGCTTTGGGCGTGAAGAACATCATCCGCCTGAACTGCGAGCCGACAGGACATTTCGCACATAATCCCGAGCCGCTGCCGCAACACCTGACAGAAATCAGCGAGTTGCTGAAGTCCGGCAAAGCGGATGTAGGTTTCGTTGTTGACCCCGATGTGGACAGACTGGCGATTATCTGCGAGAACGGCGAGATGTTCGGCGAAGAATATACGCTGGTCAGCGTGGCGGACTATGTGCTTGGCCACACTCCGGGCAACACCTGCAGCAATATGAGTTCAACGCGGGCGTTGAGTGATGTAACCGCCAAGCACGGCGGCTCGTATTCGGCTTCCGCTGTCGGCGAAGTGAACGTTGTGGCAGAGATGAAAGCCACACATGCCGTCATCGGCGGCGAAGGCAACGGCGGCGTTATTTATCCCGCTTCACACTACGGACGTGACGCATTGGTAGGTATAGGTCTGTTCCTGAGCAGTCTCGCGGAAAAAGGCTGCAAAGTCAGCGAACTGCGGGCAACGTTCCCGAACTATTTCATCTCCAAGAACCGCATTGACCTCAAGCCGGAAATGAACGTGGACGCTATTCTGGCGCACGTCAAAGAAGTGTTCAAACACGAACGCATTAACGACAAGGACGGCGTGAAAATTGACTTCGCAGAAGGTTGGGTACATCTGCGCAAATCCAATACCGAGCCGATTATCCGCGTCTATTCGGAAGCTTCAAGTATGGAACAAGCCAACGAACTGGCTCAACAAGTAATCGAACAAGTATGGAAATCCTGATTGTCAACGACGACGGCTGGGGCGCACAAGGCATTACGCTGCTCACCAAACTGATGACGCAACTCGGACATGTAACAGTCGTTGCGCCGGACGGTCCGCGAAGCAGTTATTCGAATTGCATCTCCATGGGCAAGCCGATGACGTTGGACAAGATTGACTTGACCGACAATGACGCGTTCTCGATCGCCGAAAAACGGCAGATTGACGTATATGTGACCAACGGAACGCCTTCGGATTGTGTCAAACTGGCGCTGAATGTGCTCTTTAACGACCAGCCCGAGCGCATTGACCTGCTCGTAAGCGGCATCAATCACGGTTCCAACGCCTCGATAAACGTAGTATATTCCGGCACGATGGGAGCTTGCTTTACCGGCTGCGAACATAATATCAAAGGCATCGGTTTCTCCATTTACGACAATTACCAGCCTACAGACCTCTCCTATTTTGAGCCGTATATTGTGGAACTCTGCCGGCACTTGTTGGACACACCGTGGCGACGCGGACTGGCATACAACATTAATGCGCCGAAAGGCCCGCTCAAAGGTATCAAGTGGACACGCCAGTGCGCAGGACACTGGGAGCGTGAAATTCGTACCGTGCTGAACGAACAAGGGCAGAAAGAATACTGGATTACAGGCGTGTTCGTGAACGAAGAGCCGAACGCCGAAGATACGGACGAGTGGGCTGTTGCCAACGGCTATATTTCCGTGCAGCCGTGTAATGTGGACATGACCGACTACGCCTCGCTCTAAACGATGCAACGTTTCGATAAATACTGGATTGGAATAGTGCTCGGCTTGCTTATGCCGGCACTTTTCATGTACGTTTATATCGACCACTTTAACCTGTGGTACACGTTCAAAACATTTAGTTGGGGACTGAATCTCACATTCAGTAAACTGCTGCAAGTGAGTGTATTCCCTAATCTTGCACTGGTGTTTGTTTTTTACACTACGGACACGTGGCGGCTCAGCAAAGGCGTGCTTATCGGCGCTATGCCGTATATTATTGCGGCGATTGCATTAACATTCTAATGCGCTTGGCGGCTGTCTCCGCCGCACAGTCATCACCCAAAAGAGACTGAATATGCTTGTAATCCGCAAGCATATTTTTTGCATATTCATTATCCGTCAGCAGTTTGCGTAGCTCACGGCGGATATTACCCGTCGAGAACTTCGGACCAATCGCCTCGTAAATAACCTGTTTGCCGGCGACAATATTCACCAGCGTGAAGTACGGAATCTTGAAGATAAACGGCTTGAGCCACCCGAGCCAGCGACTGGTGTAAATGCGGTAAACAGACACTTGCGGGCAGTTCAACAGCGCCGCTTCCAGAGTTGCCGTGCCGGATGTTACCAATGCTGCCTTTGCTTGTTGCAGCAGCGCCCATGTGTCGCGGGTAAGGGACACCTTTTCCGCCAAGTACGGCTGATAGAAAGCATCATCAAAGCCCGGCGCAGCAGCAATTCTCATCGGCAGTCCCCACTCTTTCGCAGCTGCAAGCATCTTCGGTAAGCAGTTGTTTATCTCGCCCTTGCGGCTACCCGGAAGAAGAGCTATCACATCTGTACGTTGCTCCTGAGGGTGAGCCGTCTTCCATTTCGCTATTGTTTCCGCGGTCGGGTTGCCGATATACATGCACTTATAGCCGTACTTGGCATAAAAGTCCGGCTCAAACGGGAAGATGCCCAGTACTTCATCACAAAGCCTGGCTATGCGGTGAATGCGGTGCGTCTTCCACGCCCATACCTTCGGCGGAATGTAATAGACAATCTTTATGTCCGGCAAGTTCTTCCGCGCAAAAGCCGCCATCTTGAGGTTGAAGGACGGATAATCCACCAGCACCAGGACATCCGGCTTTTCACGCAATAACGCCTGTTCGGCGATTCGGAAGTTCTCTTTTATCTGACCGGCGTTGCGCAGAACGGCAATAACGCCCATAAACGCCATTTTGGTGTAGTCCTGATAGATGGTGGCACCGGCTTGCCGCATCTTTTCGCCGCCCAAGCCGACAAACTGCACGTCTGCGTCCAGTTTGCGCAGTTCCGCCATCAGCGCCGCAGCATGCAAGTCGCCGGACGCCTCGCCAACCAAAAAGAAGTATTTCATTATTCCGGCATCATTACCACCTCCATGACATTGCCGCTCTCCACAAGTTTGCGGAGCAACGCCTGCACTTTCTCGGCTGTAATACTGTTGACTATTTCCTCATATTCCGCGATTTCGTTCTCGTGGAAACGATAATAATCCATTAACACCGCCGCCCAATAGTTATTGCGCTCGATGTTCTCCTTGAAAGCTTTGATTTTCTTCTCTTTCACCTTCTGCAGGTCATCTGCACGCGGTCCTTCATTCACGATGGTTTGTACCTCTTCATGGATGATTTGCATCAGGCGTCCCTGCTTCTCGGGGTCAGTGTCAAATTGCATCGCCAGTACTGCCTTTGCTATCGGCAGACGGCTCATGCTTCCCGAGCACGACACACCGTACGAACCGCCCTCGCGTTCACGGATGGACTCCAAGTAGCGCGTGGAAAGGATATTACCGATGACGGACATGGTAATGTCATTCTCCATCGTGTACGGAATATCATAAGAGGTGTACTGTATTCTGTTCGTTGCGGTGTTGATTTGCATAGCACGAGTGAAGTAATTCTTGACATCACCCTTCGGCACACGCACACCGTGGTCATGAATCTGCTCGTGCTTCTTGCCGGTCTTGAGCGAACCCAGCCACTGGCAAATCGCCTTACGGGTATCGGCTGCATCCGGATCTATATTGCCGACAAAGATATAGGTAAAGTCCGCCGGATTGGCAAAACGCTCCTGATATACCTTCATCACCTGGTCAAGACTCATTTGTTCCAACGTAGCCGGCGTAAGCAGAATAGCACGTTCCGAATGATTATTCACCATCATCGTCACCGAGTCGCGGAAGATGGCTTTATGGTTTTTGTCCTTGTTTGCCAGCTGGTTGGAAAGCATATTCATCAGCGTCTGATAAGCCGCTTCATCACGCCGCGGAGCAGTATAGGTCAGATAAACCAGCTGCAGCAGGGTCTCAAAATCCTTAACGGATGACGAACCGTCCAACGCCTCCGAATAAGCGGCAAGGCTGCCTTCGAGGCTAACGGTTTTGCCCGACAGAGCCTTTTGCAAATCTGTCATGGAGAAATCACCCAAGCCCATGAACTCTATCACGTCCGTTGCGATTAATGCAGACGGCAAATCTTCTTGTGCAATCAGCGAACGACCGCCGGTAGAACGCGCTTCGAACAGGATCTCGTCTTTCTTGAACTCGGTCGGTTTGATAATCACGCGTATGCCGTTCTTGAGCAGTATTTCGGTGGTGCCAACCTCCTCATTGCGGGTCACTTTCTTTATTTTGCCTGCTTTGGGCGCTTTTTTCACCAGTTCAGTGTCAATTTGCTGCTCTTCCGGCGCAGCAATGTTCATTGTTTCTGATTCTTTGAGCATAGCCAGCACAGTCGCTTCATCGGGGATATTAACACCCTCTTTCTCGGGCCCCATAATAGCAATTCCCGGATTGGGAAGAATATAATCTTGTGCCACTTTGTTCACACCCTCCAACGTCAGCGTCGGCAAGATTTGTTTAACGAACTCATACTCCCACTCTATTCCGGGAATAGACTCGTGACGCGTGAAATTACGGACATATTCCTTTGCAAGCGCTTGGTTCTTGCGGGTGTTACGCTCGTTGTACCATTTTTCGTAGTTATTGAGCATTTCCGTCTTGGCAAGCTCCAGTTCGGCATTCGTGAAGCCATAGCGACGGAGTTTCTCCAGCTGCTCCAACAAATCACGCAAGGCATCCGTTTCACGCCCTTCTTTCGGCACGACAATCGCCCTGAAATCGTCCCTGAGCTTGAACGCCTCATAATATAAGGCTCTCATCCCCACAAACGAAGCATCCGGCTGCATGGCCAACTCATTGAAACGCTTGCTTAACATACTGGAAATCAGATTATGCACAATATTCAGCGAGTATTCCACTTCTGTGCCGCGCACCATGTCGGGCAACTGCTCGCGCAGATATTCAATCGAAATACGTGTCTGCTGCGCCTCGGGGTCAGTGGCAATCGCCACAACCGGCTGTGTATTGAAGTCCACCGTATAAATCGGACGTTCACCACGGTTCTTACGCTCCGGCACATCCGCCCACAGGGCTTTTATCTTTGCCTCTATTGAATCCACATTGATATCGCCGACCACTATAATCGCCTGATTGTCAGGACCATACCACTTGGTGTAATAATCACGCAAGGCTTGGTACTCAAAGTTATTGATAACCGCGGTATCGCCAATAATATCGCGCTTGCCGTATTGCGAATTGGGATAGAGTTTGGCGCGGATGATATTGCCCATGCGCCCGTTGGCATTGTTGCGGGTACGCCATTCCTCACGGATGACACCACGCTCGGCATCAATCTCTTCGGGCAACAGCAGCAAACCGCACGCCCAGTCATGCATTACCAACAGAGCCGAATCGATAATCCCTTCGCGGATTGTCGGCACGTCCGACAGACGGTAAACGGTCTCGTCAATGGAGGTGTAGGCGTTGATATTGCCGCCGAAACTGACACCGATAGACTCGAAGTAATTGATGATTCCCTTACCCGGAAAGTGCTGCGTACCGTTGAACGCCATGTGCTCAAGGAAATGCGCCAGACCGTTCTGGTGGTCTTCTTCAAGAACTGCACCGACAGCCTGCGCGATATGGAAATCGCAACGTTCCTTCGGCTGTTCGTTATGACGGATGTAATAGGTTAGTCCGTTATCTAATTTTCCGACTCTTATTGCCGAATCCACCGGCAACTTGGACATCTGTGCCGACACGCTTGTCACTCCGACGAGCACTATCAATAAAAAAGATTTGAATCTGCGCATAGTTGTATTATTTATAAGTTATTGTTTCTTTATCTTGCGTTGCACGCATTCCGCGATGAAACGAGCCACTTCCGTGGGTTCCAACCCCGTGACATTAAGCACCAGGTCATAATTGCGTGCATCGTAGCGGGTTTTGCCGCTGAAAGTCTTTGTGAAGTTCTCGCGCGCCTCATCCACTTTGTCGATAAGGGCATCCGCACTACCCTCGTTGATATTGAGCCGGCGTGCCACCTTGTCCCGACGGAACGCTTTTTCCGCCATCAGGAATACCTTGAACGCGCAAGGCTCGTCACGGAAGATATGAAAACCTGTGCGGCCGAGTATGACGCAGGACTCTTTATGCGCGAGCGAGCGCACCAGAAACTCCTCGTCCTTGTACATATCTTCCGATACATTCTCATACCACCAACTGGGTTTGGTGGCTTTAATCTTGTCTATCTGCTCCTGGGTCATGTTGTAGCGCTCCTTGATAGAATCCAACAATTGGCGGTCATAGAGCTTTACGCCCAACATTTCCGCCAGTTCGGTGGCTATTTGTCGTCCGCCCGTTCCGAACTCACGACCGATAGTTACAATAAATCTTTTTTCCATATCTCTAATCATGTTATTATTCTTCCGTTTTCTTGCGAGGTGCACGGCGTTTTGGCTTGGCAGCGGCAGCGAGAGCCGCATTGGCGGCGTTGGCCTCAATAATTTCGTCTCCACGGCTCTTCCACGGACGCGGACCAAGAATACGCTCCACATCCTCCGAAGTGATAACTTCTTTCTCTATCAGCATATTCGCCAAAGCATGATGTCCTTCTTCGTTCTCCTGCAAAATCCGGCGGGCACGCTGCATCTGCTCTGCGATAATCCGCGCCGACTCCTTATCAATAATCTCCGCCGTCGTTTCGGAATAAGGCTTCGTAAAGCCATATTCATAACGACCGGTGGAATCATAGAAGCTGACATCCTTCAGTTGGTCGGACATACCGTAATACGCCACCATGGCATACGCCTGTTTGGTCGCCCGCTCCAAATCGTTGAGCGCACCGGTAGATGTCTGTTTGAGGAACAGTTGCTCCGCTGCACGACCGCCTAACAGGGAACAGAGTTCGTCCAGAATATGCTCTTCGTTGGTCAATTGACGTTCTTCGGGAAGATACCACGCTGCTCCCAGTGCCATCCCGCGCGGAACAATCGTTACCTTGACGAGCGGATTCGCCCAGCGCAACATCCATGAGATAGTGGCATGACCGGCTTCGTGGAAAGCGATGGATTTCTTCTCATCATCGGTCATAATCTTCGTCTTGCGCTCCAAACCGCCGACAATGCGGTCAACGGCGTCCATGAAGTCCTGTTTGCCGACTTTCTTGTGGTTATTGCGGGCGGCAATTAGTGCCGCTTCGTTGCAGACGTTGGCAATATCGGCTCCCGAGAAGCCGGGGGTCTGTTTGGCAAGGAAGTCCACATCCACGGTGTTATCCAGTTTCAGCGGACGGAGATGCACGCCGAAAATCTCTTTGCGCTCCTGC
>CAJOFV010000031.1 GCA_905233925.1 Paludibacteraceae bacterium | reverse complement strand
CAAAAAGCCGTCTGCCGTCTCTGCCCATTTCAGAATCACGTATGGCCGTTTCTTCTCGTGCAGACATATAAACCGCTTGTTCAGTTCTCGGCATTCCGCCTCCATGACACCGCACACAACTTCTATGCCATGCTCCTCCAGTCGCTTAATCCCCTGCCCTGCTACTAGCGGATTCGGGTCGCGCATGCCCACCACGCACTTCTGCACACCCTTGCTCACAATCAAATCCGCACAAGGCGGTGTCTTCCCGTAGTGTGAGCACGGCTCCAGACTCACATACAGCGTGCTTTCCCGCACCAACACCTCATCCTCCGGTTTCACCGACTTGAAACAATTCACTTCCGCATGCGGACCGCCGTATTGTTGATGCCAGCCTTCGCCGATGATACGCGCGTTTTCGCCTTCGCCGTGCACCAAAACCGCTCCGACCATCGGATTGGGGGCAACATAATACGCTCCCAAACGGGCTAATTGCAAACAACGTGAAATATATTTTGCGTATTCCGACATTTTTTTGTAATTTTGCGGCGTGAATTAAAAATAACTATTATCAATTGTCAACTTTTGATTACATAATCTCCCGTCTGGACGGCATTTATCCCCCTGAGGAAGCCCGTGAATTGGCGTTTTGGGTGCTCGAAGAGACCACCGGTTTGTCACGTGCTGCCATTTCAGCGCGCAAAGATACACAAAATATTTCGAATATCGAAATAATTTTGTCAAGATTACGAAAAAAAGAGCCAATTCAGTACATTTTTGGTCATACTTTGTGGTTTGGACTCGATTTATTGGTCACAAAAGACACTTTGATACCTCGTCCCGAGACTGCCGAACTGGTGGAGTTGGTGCTCAATACCATGCCCAAAAACGAATCGTTTTCCGTTTTGGACATCGGCACTGGTTCCGGAGCTATTGCTTTGGCGCTCAAATCCCGTCGTCCCGACTGGCAAGTCACCGGTTTGGACATTTCTTCCGCCGCGCTTGCCGTCGCGGAGCAGAATGCCCGCCGCAACAACCTCGACATCTCCTTCCTCCAAGCAGATATCTTTCCGTTAAACGTTCAACCTTCAACGTTCAACCTTATAACATCCAACCCCCCCTACATCTGCGAATCCGAAAAATCCTCGATGGAATCGAACGTTTTGGACTACGAACCTTCCTCTGCGCTCTTCGTTCCCGATGATGACCCGCTGCGTTTTTACCGCCGCATCGCTTCCTTCAAAGCGCAATATCTTTTCTTCGAAATCAACAGCCGTTTTGGTGCCGAAGTAGCGCAACTGATGCGTGATTACGGCTATTCCGGCGTACAAATACACAATGATATCTATGGCAAACAAAGAATGGTCTCCGGCAGAATTGAAAGCTAAGGCGGAAGCTTATTGTGCTGCGGCTGAACGCTGCGAATATGACGTCCGCCTCAAGCTCAGGCAGTGGAATTGTTATGCCGTCACTGCCGATGAAATCGTGGATTTTCTCTATTCCGACGGCTTTTTGTCCGTCGAACGCTACTGCCGTGCTTTCGTCCATGACAAGCTCCTTTATCAGGGTTGGGGACGTGTCAAGATGGAGTATGCCTTGCGCATGAAGCATTTGCCTGCTCCGGCCATACGCGACGCGCTCGACACTATCGATAAAATCGAGTATTTTCGCATACTCAACCATCTGATTGACGCCAAAAAGAAGTCTTTCCCAGAGCAAGCCGACGATGCCGGCAACTCCCTCTTCCGTTTCCTCCTTCAGCGCGGTTTCACCGCCGACGAAATCCGCCAAGCTCTCAACGGATAGATTTATTCCCGCAATAGCACTGCCCGCACAAAATTTCCGAACTGTGCATATTCTTTTTGGCCGACTACTGCATCGGCTTCTCCGTGCTGCAACCGCTGCCACCGTTCTTGAAACTCCACATACCGCGGATGATTGGAATCATGCGTGATGGCGGATGCCTCACGGCAAGCCGCAGCCCATTTCTCCCGTTGGAGCCGTTCGCCTTCAGTCATAGGCTTTTGCGTGTAGTCCCGTTTTCTCTTGCGGTAAATTTCATGAGGACCGTCACCATATCCGTCGGCGTTGGCGGTGTGATAATGTTTTTGACGGGTAATGAAACGCGACTTCCCAGATAATTTTCCGGTCATTTTCTCAATCAATCGATGGGGTTTGAATCTCGCCATAATGTAAAAATATTGCAATCCTTATTGTGCATTTTAATGTAATTTTAATGCAATTTTGATGCATTTTTAATGCATACTTGCCGCAACCTGCCAATAGTTAGTTATTAGTTAGTTATTCCCGACACTTTACCGGGCTTTTTATTACCTATTTTGTTCTGTTTTTATTCTTTGCCGGTGCATCCTTTTAGAAATGCTGTTTTTTCCGTTTCAGTCATTGACAGGATACACGTTTATTGTTCTTCGGAAATCGGCTGCAAAGATACTGCAAAATATCCGTTTTTGCAACTTTTCTGCGCAAAAAAAGTCATTCTGCTTCCAAATTATGCAAACTTCTTCTCCCGCTCTCGCGGCAACTCCGCGCGTTTTTCTTCGTCCATTCCCCCGGCATCCTATGCCGGTTGGTTTTGCGTAGGCGCTTGCGCCGCTGTGTAGCGCTTTCAGCGCGCTGTGTAGGGCTTTAGCCCGCTGTGTAGGCGCTTGCGCCGTCTTTCCATTTTCAACTTTCAACTTTCAACTTTCAACTTTCCACTTGGCGATCTTCGTCTATTTCGCCGGAATTTTATTCCGGTAGTAATCCTGCTGTCCACCCCTCGCGGTTAATCCCGCGAGCTTGGGTGGCTCTTCTTGCAAAAAATAGTCTAATTCTGCATTTTCTTGCAAAAATATTTGCACAATTCACAAAAAAGCAGTACTTTTGCAGCGAATTTCAAAGTATCATAAAATATAGTATATCTTTTTCATTGCTATATTATAAGATATATTAAGCGTATGCCAAAGAGTACAATAGCCAATAAATTACCCCGAAGTGCAGAGCAAAACTTGCATGTGGTCGGCGAGCAGATCCGATTGGCGCGATTGCGTAGGGATTTGAGCATCGCGCAGATTGCCGAGCGAGCAAGTTGCAGCGAGTTGACCGTTATGCGCGTGGAAAAAGGTGCGCCTACAGTAGCAATAGGCATTTATGTGCGAGTCCTCTTTGCGTTAGGATTGGATGCCAGTATCTTATTCATCGCCAAAGATGATGAGCTGGGTCGCACCTTGCAGGATTTGGATTTGAAGCATAGACAAAGAGCTTCGAAGAAATGAGATATATACAGGTAAATATGGATGCGGAGAGTTTCTCACAGACCGAGTCTGTGGGAAATTTGGGCTATGATATGATACGCGGTAACGCAGCATATCAGTGGGAGTATGCTACTCCATGGCTTTGCAATCATCGACATATCAAGTTGAGCGGAGACTTGCAGAGTGCCGGAGGGCCGCAATATATATCGGGATGTATGTTCGGTTTTTTGCAAGATGCAATGCCGGACCGATGGGGGAGACGATTGATAGACAAACGCGAGCGAATGTTGGCCGCCCAAGAAGGACGATCGCTACGTCATCTAACGGATGTTGATTATCTGACGCAGGTAGATGACACGACCCGTATGGGCGCATTGCGTTTGCGAGAAGACGAACGGCTATTAGGTATGACATACGCGGATGCTCCGGTTCCGCCGCTGACTCATCTGCGTGACTTTGTGGCTATGGCACAGGAGTATGAACGGCAGGACGAACAAGGCGGATCGATCCGTGAAGAGTGGTTGATGAATCTATATAAGCAAGGTTCTTCATTAGGAGGTGCGCGTCCAAAAGCCAATGTTCGAGATCCAAACGGTTCATTATGGATTGCCAAAATCCCCTCTATAAACGATGATTACGATGTGGCGTTGTGGGAATTTTGGGCACATCAAATGGCCTGTTTGGCGGGAATAGAGGTGCCGGAGATGCGTTTGTTGTCGCTTCCCAGGCAAAAGTACCATACTTTGTTGTCAAAACGCTTCGACCGAGAGGGGGCTCAACGCATCCATTTTGCGTCTGCAATGACGCTTTGTGGATTGCAAGATGGCGCAGATGCCAACACCGGAAACGGCTATTTGGATATTGTTGATTGCATTATCGGTGATACGGGCTTTGTAAATCCGCAGGTGGCATTGGAGCAGTTATATCGTCGGGTGGCGTTCTCAATCGCTATCCGCAATCATGATGACCATTTCCGAAACCATGGTTTCCTGTTGACAGAGAAGGGGTGGATTTGGTCGCCGGCATATGACCTTAATCCTTCGGATTTCAATACGCAGAGCCTGCTTATTTCCCGCGATAGTAACGAATCGTCTTTGGAACTTCTGTTATCGGCGGCAGGGGAGTATATGCTCAGTATGAGCCAAGCAAAGCGAATCATTGATGAGGTATGCACTGCCATGAAAAAATCTCACCAAGTTGCTCGTCAATGCAGCATCTCCGACCACGAAATGCAACGTTTTTTGAGATGATATAACAAAACAAAGAATATGGCAGGAGTTATTCACATCCGTACGATTGAGAGAACACACGGAAAAGTTCAGACAAAAAGTAATACGTCCACCCGTAGGCGCGACGGCAAGACCTATACCATCCAAGGATCCGAAGTAAGATAGCTTTGTCCATTGTTCCGAATACTATCCGCCATTTTTTTAAAATCTCGCGCACTAAATGCAGAAAAAATGCATTTTCTGTACGCATTTTTACGATTTTATTTGCACAATTCACAAAAAAGCAGTACTTTTGCAGCGGATTTTGCGAATACTATACTATCTATTAATGGTAAAAATCATAAATAACGAATAAAATAGTATCTATAATATATGTATGAGTTGGAGCAAATATCGTCAGGTGAATTGATGCAACAGCTGGCGCAGCGGCTACAAAAGAGACGCCTGGAAAAAGGGCTTTCACGACAAGCATTATCGGACTTATCGGGAGTTCCTGCACCTACTATTGCGCGGTTCGAACAGCACTACGCTATCTCCATGCGTCAGTATCTGGATTTGGCCATCACGATGGGTTATGCGGACGAGGTGAAAAACTTGATGGACGAGCCGAAATACAAAAGCTTGGATGAATTAGAGACAATCCATAATAACCAAAACAGAAAGCGCGGGAGATGAAACAATTACAGAACATTGACAAACTGCTGGTCAAATACCATGAACGGTTAGTCGGTACGCTGATGATGACACCGGACGGTGAGTCAGCTGTATTCCAGTATGCAGACGAATGGTTGAGAAATGGTTTTTCTATTTCTCCGATTGAATTGCCGCTGAACAATAAACTCTTTATCGCTCCGCGCACCCCCTTTTATGGGAACTTTGGTATTTTCGAAGACAGTCTGCCGGACGGGTATGGGCGCTATCTGCTCAACCGTCTGCTGAAAGAGCAGGGCATTGATGATTTTGCTTTGTCGCCCTTGCAACGATTGGCTATCGTGGGTAGTGCCGGTATGGGAGCCTTGTGTTATGAACCGGCGTATAGCCCTACCATAGAGACTCTGCTTCCCGAGTTGGATACGCTGCAGCAAATGGCACTTGACGTATTGTCCGAGAAAACAACACAAGGAGCAGATGTACTCTATTTCAATAGCGGCAACTCCGGTGGTTGCAGACCGAAGTGCCTCTTAAAGCGAGATGGCAAGGAATGGCTGGTGAAGTTCCGCCACACCTATGATCCAACGGATATCGGTGTGCAGGAATTCCAATATATGCAGTTGGCGGCGCAGTGTGGCATAACCATCCCTGAATGTCGGCTGATAGATGGCAAGTATTTCGCTTCGCAACTCTTTGACCGCATAGAATCCGGTGAACGCCTTCACGTGGCTACAGCCGCGGCACTCCTATGCGAAAGCATCAATCCGCCGAAAACAGACTATAAAACGTTGCTTAGTCTGACCGGTTGGCTTACACAATCACCGCAACAAGTGGAGCAGATGTTCCGCAGGATGGTTTTTAATGTGCTCATACAGAATAAAGACGACCATGCCAAAAACTTCAGTTTTATCCGGCAGGACGGTCAATGGCTTCTTGCTCCTGCGTATGATCTGCTACCTAACATTGAGGGCTATCGCGGGCAACACGCTACCTCTGTAATGGGGAGTGGCAATCCTACAGAGGCGGACATGATTGCTGCCGGCGAAACCATCCGCATCCCTGCCCGCCGAGGCAAACAAATCATCGAAGAAATACAGCAACTCACAAAACAACACCCGCATTAGCAAGCACCTTTCTTGGATTTAGGGCTAATCGGAGCAAATTTCAAAAAAATGCAAAAAAATGTAACTTCTATTTTTTGCTTTCAATAAATGTCCGCATTAGATGTAGCGTGTCATCATTTATTTCCAACAAAAAAGGCACTATCCGAAGATAAGTGCCTATTTTTGTCGAGAAGACGTGACTCGAACACGCGACCCCTACGTCCCGAACGTAGTGCGCTACCAACTGCGCCACTTCTCGAGTGCTTTCGCTTCAAAATTAGATGCTTTCCGCAAAAGCGGCTGCAAAAGTACTGCTTTTTTTTTATTCCTGCAAATTATTTTGCATTTTTTCGCCGAAAAGGTGCTTTTTTCTGCTTTGAAACCGTATTAGCCCCTTTCTCGATGATTTCTTTTGCCATTTCGGCAGTCATTGCCGCCACATCGGTTCCTTTCGGAATACGGAAGTTTCCTGTCGGCGTCTTGATGTATGCGCCGTAGCGTCCGTCCAGCACCTGAATATCGCCCCAAACATGTATCGGTTCGCTCTTTTGTGCTTTCTCCTGAATAAGCCGCAAAGCCTCTTCTTCCGTAATCGCCTGCGGATCAATGGATTTGGGGATGCTGATGAACTCGCCTTTGTAGCGCAGATACGGACCGTACTGTCCTTCGCCCACAACAATCGGTTCGCCTTCGTGTGCACATAACGTATAAGGCAACGCCGTACGGAACAGCTCCATTGCTTCCTCCAGCGTGATGGTGAACAGCGACTGCCCGCGCTTGAGTGATGCAAACTTCGGCTTCTCGTCATCCGAATCGCCCAATTGCACGCACGGGCCGAGTTTGGTTATTTTTGCCAACACCGGTTGCCCGCTGACAGGGTCGGTGCCAAGTGAACGGCTGGCAACTTTCCCGACGGGCACATGCTCAATCATCGGATGGAACATCTTGTAGAACTTATCAACCGTCTTCACCCAGTCCGCTTTGCCGGCGGCAATCTTGTCGAAATTCGCCTCTTCGGTTGCGGTGAAATCATAGGAAAGTATTTCCGGGAACTGTTCTACCAGGAAGTCGTTAGCGAGTCGTCCGAGGTCGGTCGGCAGTAGTTTCTGCAAATCGGCGCCGTACATCTCCTGTTTCTGCTTGTCGGTAATCTTGCCGTTCTTGAGGGTCAGCAGGTTGTACTCGCGTTTCATGCCGGCTATATTGCCGCGTTCTACGTATTTGCGCTGCTGGATAGTCTCAATGATGGTGGCGTATGTGGAAGGACGTCCGATACCCAATTCCTCCATTTTCTTGACCAGTGCCGCCTCGGTATAGCGCATCGGTGGACGTGAGAACTGCTGCTGGGCGTTCATCTCCGTCAGGCGCAACTGTTCGTTCTTGGACATGGCGGGAATGGTCTGCGCGGTGCTCTCCTGCTCATCGTCGGTGGACTGCACGTATGCACGCATAAAACCGTCAAAAGTCACGATTTCACCGGATGCGACGAACTGATAATCCATACCGCTGACGGATACATCTACGCGTGTTGTCTCCACTTGGGCGTCTGCCATCTGTGACGCGATGGTGCGCTTCCATATCAGTTCATACAGCCTTTGTTCATCGGCATTGGCACCTGCAGAATGAACATTCATGTAGGTAGGGCGGATGGCTTCATGCGCCTCTTGCGCGCCCTTCGAATGAGTCTGGTATTGCCGTGCGCGATGGTATTTTTCTCCGTATTCACCGACTATCTCGCTCTTGGCTGTGGCTATCGCAAGGCTGCTCAGATTGACGGAATCGGTACGCATGTACGTGATGCGTCCTGCTTCGTACAGCGATTGCGCAAGGCGCATGGTCTTGCTGACCGGGAACTTCAGTTTGCGTGCCGCTTCTTGCTGCAACGACGAGGTTGTGAACGGCGGAGCCGGCGTATGCGTACCGGGTTTCTTGGTCACCTGCTCCACGCGGAAACTTGCACTTTGGCAGGCTTCGAGGAACTTCAGCGCCTCTTTCTTGGTCGCAAAACGGTGATTCAACTCCGTGTGCAACACCGATGCATCAGCGGGATTGATGCCGGTGAAATCGGCGATAATGCGATATTGGTCGGTTATTTTGAAGTCCTCAATCTCGCGCTCGCGCTCCACAATCAGCCGTACTGCTACGGACTGCACGCGCCCTGCCGACAGGCCTGTTGTAATCTTACGCCACAGAATAGGAGACAGTTCAAAACCTACAATGCGGTCCAGCACGCGGCGGGCCTGCTGGGCGTTCACCAGGTTATAGTCTATATCGCGCGGCTCCTGTATGGCCTGCTGGATGGCGCTTTTGGTAATCTCATGGAAAACAATGCGGTGAGTCGGTTTGTTCTTGAGGTTGAGTACCTCATGCAGATGCCAGGCAATCGCCTCTCCCTCACGGTCTTCATCGGACGCCAGCCATACCGTGTCGGCCTTTTTTACTTCGTTCTGAAGTGTGTCCAACAGATGCTGCTTGGTCGCATCTATCACATAATTGGGCTGGTAATTATGCTCAAAATCAATACCGATACTGTTTTTCCCGATGCCTTCAATGTCACGGATATGACCCTGTGATGACAACACATGGAAGTCTGAACCGAGGAATTTCTCAATGGTCTTTGCCTTGGCGGGCGACTCAACAATCACTAAGTTTTTACTCATGCCGTAATTTTATATATTTATATATAAGGTATCGCCGGTGGCCTGTTTAGCCCGAAAAAACGGCGAAAACGGCGGCAAAGGTACTACAAAAAATCGAATGTGCAAAATTTTATTTCAAAAAAAATCACGCTATGTCCTTATAAAAAACCATATAAAAATGATAAAATACCATTTTTATTTGTGCAATCAAAAAAAAAACCGTATCTTTGCACCCCAAATCACAAAAAATGTTAAAATTGCAAATCGTTAAATTGTAAATCGCTATGTATATCGCAATTGTAATTCTCCTGTTAGTGTTCGGAGTAGGCCTGTTAGTGGCTGAAATGTTCTTGTTGCCCGGCTTCGGAATAGCGGGCATATCCGGTTTTGCCTGCCTCATTGGCAGCGTCGTGGTGGCGTATATGAAAGTGGCACCCATCCATCCGTGGGCAGGGCATGTAACCCTTGCGGCAGCGCTGGTTCTTACCGCCCTGGCCGTTTACGGCTTCTTCAAAAGCCGTGCTATTGAAAAGATGTCGCTGGATACCACTATTGACTCCAAAGTTGAACTGGCAGACCCCGGCAAGAAAATCGAGAACCTCAAAAAAGAGTAATCGTAGTATTAACTTAAACACATACAATCAATTATGGAACTGTTTGAAATGATTCTGGTAGTGTTAATCTCCATTCTGGTGATTATCTTTTTCTACTATGTGCCGTTTATGCTGTGGATAAACGCACAAGTGAGTGGTGTTCGTATTTCGCTGGTGCAGCTCTTCCTCATGCGCATCCGTAAGGTGCCGCCCGCAAAGATTGTAAACTGCATGATTGAGGCGCACAAGGCCGGTCTGCAGGATGTGAAGCGTGACGGATTGGAAGCCCACTATCTCGCGGGCGGACATATCGAACGCGTGGTGCATGCCCTCGTTTCAGCAAGCAAGGCAGGCATTCAACTCTCCTTCCAGATGGCAACGGCGATTGACCTTGCCGGACGTGACGTGTTCGAAGCCGTGCAGATGTCGGTAAATCCGAAAGTGATTGATACGCCGCCTGTTACAGCCGTAGCAAAAGACGGTATCCAGTTGATTGCCAAAGCCCGTGTTACCGTGCGCGCCAATATCAAACAACTCGTCGGCGGTGCCGGTGAAGACACTATCCTTGCCCGTGTCGGCGAAGGTATCGTAAGTTCGATTGGTAGTGCAGAGAGCCACAAAATGGTGCTCGAAAACCCCGATTCCATCAGTAAACTCGTTCTCTCGAAGGGCTTGGATGATGGCACGGCGTTTGAAATTTTGAGTATTGATATTGCGGATATTGATGTCGGCAAGAACATCGGTGCACAGCTGCAAATGGACCAGGCCGAGGCAGACAAGAACATTGCCCAGGCGAAAGCCGAAGAGCGTCGTGCTATGGCAATTGCCAGCGAGCAGGAGATGAAGGCGAAAGCACAGGAAGCTCGCGCCAAGGTGATTGAAGCCGAAGCACTCGTGCCGCAGGCAATGGCGGAAGCCTTCCGCAGCGGTAACCTCGGTATCATGGATTATTACCGTATGCAGAATATTCAGGCGGATACGACGATGCGCGAAGCCATCGGCAAACCTGCCGCTAACAAGAAATAAGCGGGCGGAAAATCATGCGAGTAGCCCTGCTGCAATACCCCGTTCTTTGGGCAAACAAAGAGGAGAATCTGCGTCTGACCTGTGAGCGCATCCGCGCTATCGCAGGTCAGGTGGAGGTCGCTTTACTGCCCGAGATGTTCACAACCGGTTTCTGCACCGACCAGCCCGAACTGGCGGAAACAACCGATGGCGATACCATGCACACCCTGCAAATGCTTGCAGACGAATGTAACATTGCCCTTGTCGGTTCCTTCATTTGCAAAGAGGAGTCTAACCTCCAACTATACAATCGCGGTTTCTTCGTCAAACCCTTCGAAACACCCGATTTCATCGACAAAGCGCACCTTTATGCGCACGGCGGCGAAGACCGGTTCTTCACGGCGGGAAGGGAGCGTACGGTGGTGGAATACTTGGGCGTGAAGTTCCGCTTACTCATTTGCTATGACTTGCGCTTCCCCGTTTGGGCACGGCAGGACAAAGAGAATCTATATGACATACTCCTTGTTTGTGCCAACTGGCCGGAAGTGCGGATTGCCTATTGGGATGCGTTAGTAGCGGCACGGGCAACAGAGAACCAGTGTTATATAGCGGCAGTGAACATCATCGGCGAGGACGCGATGGATCTGCATTACAACGGTCATTCCATTGCCTATGACAGCTACCTGAACCCGCTCGTCTCATTCGCGGATGACGAAATGGGAACCAAGATCGCGGAATTTGACATCGACCGTCTGCACCACTTCCGAAAGGTGCTCCCTCTATGGCAAGACCAAGACCAATTTGCGATTTACGATTGACGATATGGAGAGCGTATGGAACATACGGGAACTGAGTGCCGGTGAAATCGAGCAAACCAAGCAACTGGCAAAGGAACTGAATATCGAGTTCTTGGCTGCCCGCATGTTAGTGGTGCGCGGAATCACCACCGCCGATGCGGCACGGAAGTATATCCGTCCGTCGTTGGACGAACTCAATGACCCGTTCCTCATGCGCGATATGGATAAAGCGGTGGAGCGGCTGCACAAAGCCCTCGATTCCAACGAGCGTATTCTGGTTTATGGCGACTACGATGTGGACGGTACAACGGCCGTGGCACTTATGTACACTTTCCTCAAAAGCCTGACCGACAACGTGGACTTTTATATACCCGACCGTTACACGGAAGGTTATGGAATCTCGTTCAAAGGTGTAGATTTCGCCGATTCCACCGGATGTTCGCTCGTTATTGCATTGGATTGCGGCATCAAAGCCGTCGATAAAATCGCCTATGCGGCACAGCGGAATATTGATTTTATTGTCTGTGACCACCATACCCCCGGTGATGTCTTGCCGGACGCTGTGGCGGTGCTGAATATGAAACGTGCCGACTGCGGCTATCCGTACAAGGACTTGAGCGGCTGCGGCGTAGGGTTCAAGTTCGCGCAGGCGTACGCGCAGAAATACAATGTGCCGTTTGATATGCAACGGTTCCTGCCTTTGGCTGCTATGGCGGTAGCATCGGATATTGTGTCCGTGACGGGCGAGAACCGCATCCTCGCTTATTTCGGACTGAAGGAGATTTGCACTCATCCGTCCGTAGGGCTTTCCGCCTTGATTGAAGTGGCTGGCATAGACCCCAAGCATGTGAATATGACGGACTTGGGCTTCAAGATAGGTCCGCGTATCAATGCCTGTGGACGTCTGTATTCGGGACGTGAGGCAGTGGAACTGCTCATTACTTCGGATGCAGCGTTTGCACGGCAGCGAGCGCAAGATATCAATGCCTACAATGCCGAGCGGCAGAACTACGACCGCACTACAGCGGACGAGGCGCTGAAGATGCTGGCTGCTGACCCGGACAACGACCAAAAACACACCACCGTCGTTTATTCACCAAACTGGCACAAGGGCGTGGTTGGTATCGCGGCAAGCAAACTGACGGAGACGTATTACCGCCCGACAATCGTCCTAACCGCCGGTGAAAACGGAACTATCTCCGGCTCGGCACGCTCGGTCGGCGGTTTTAATCTGTACGATGCCATTGATTCGTGCCGTGACCTGCTGACCAATTTCGGTGGTCATGCCTTTGCGGCAGGACTGAGTATGTTGGAAACCTCCTTGCCGGAGTTCAAACGGCGGTTTGAAGAATACGTGGCAGCGCATATTACTGAGGAACAGATGCACCCGACCATCGAAGTGGAGGCGGAGATAGCCTTCGACGAGATAAGCGAACAGTTCTACAAGGTGCTGCGGTGTTTGGAGCCGTTCGGGCCAGGCAATCCGCGCCCCATCTTCGTAACGCGGAACGTCATCAACAACCGCTACACCAGGCGCGTCGGCAAGACCGGCGAGCACCTGAAACTGGATGTGACCGACCGTACGGCAGCGATTTCCGGCATTGCCTTCGGCAAAGGAGACTGGGCGTTGCACCTGCAAAACGGCAATGCCGTAGATATATGCTATGAAGTGGAAGAGAATGTCTTTAACGGCGTTCGCAGTCTGCAAATGATGGTGGATGATATCAAGAGATTTGAAACTTTGAATATTTGAAGATATGTTTTCAGAAAGAGACACACAAGGCCCTATACGCAGAAAGGGCGGTATTGAAGTGGTTTGCGGCTCGATGTTTTCGGGCAAAACCGAGGAACTAATCCGGCGTATGAAACGTGCGCAGTTCGCCAAACAGCGGGTGGAGATTTTCAAACCCGCGATTGATGTGCGCTACAGTGTGGAGGACGTGGTCAGCCACGACCACAATGTCATTCAGTCCACACCGGTGGACAGCAGTCAGAACATCCTGTTGCTTGCCAGCGACATTGACGTGGTAGGCATTGACGAGGCGCAGTTCTTTGACATGGGTATTGTCGAGGTCTGCAAGCAGTTGGCGGAGCGCGGCGTGCGCGTCATCGTGGCGGGTCTGGACATGGACTTCAAGGGCATTCCCTTTGGTCCGATGCCGGCACTGATGGCAATTGCCGAAGATGTCTATAAGACCCATGCAATCTGCGTGCATTGCGGCGATTTGGCATATGTCAGCCACCGTCTGGTGGCCTCTGAGAAGCGCGTCTTGCTCGGTGAAACTGACAGTTATGAGCCCTTGTGCCGCAACTGTTACAACAAAGCCATCAACGCTGAGAATAATTGATGTCATAGTGTCTGTTCCGCTTCAGGGCATGTTCAGCTACAGCGTGCCCGAAACCCTGGAGTACCCGCAACAAGGAGTGCGGGTACTTGTTCCGTGGGCAACGCAGGAGCTGGTAGGTATCGTCTATGGCGAACGCCAGGAGCCTGTGGATGAGGGTATTACNNNGGACGAAGTGCCTGCGGTAATACCCGCGCAAATCAAACTTTGGCTCTGGATGGCGGAGTACTATATGTGCCCCGTCGGCGAAGTGATGGCGGCGGCGCTTCCGGCACGGATAAACGACAAAACCTACTCTTTCTCACCGGTGCTCAAACGCCGCGTAAAACTGCCTGAGTATCTCGGTGAAATCGAAGATATTCACACTTTGGATGCCCAACAGCAGCAGGCGTTTGAGGCGATTCAAGCACAGTGGCAGTTCCATGATACCGTACTGCTGCATGGTGTCACTTCCTCCGGCAAAACAGAGGTGTATATGCACCTTATCCAATCGCAACTGGCAGCAGGAAAACAGGTGCTCTATCTTGTGCCGGAGATAGCTTTGACTACCCAATTGACCGACCGCCTGCAGCGGGTGTTCGGCGACAAGGTGGTGGTCTATCATTCACGGGTTAGTGATGCATTGCGCGCCGAGATATACCGGCAGCAGCTGAATCCGAACGCACGGTTGATTGTTGCCGCCCGTTCGGGTATCTTTCTGCCGTTTGCGAACCTCGGACTGGTCATCGTGGACGAGGAACACGAACCGAGCTACAAGCAGCAGGAGCCTGCACCGCGCTATCATGCCCGCTCGGTGGCTATCATGCTTGCCAAACAATACCATGCCAAAGTGCTGCTTGGAACGGCGACACCTGCAGTGGAATCGTACTATAATGCCCGGTCGGGCAAATACGGCTTGGTCACTATGACCGAGCGGTTTGCGGGATTGCAACTGCCGAAGATTACGCTCGTAGACCTGCACCGGCAATACCACCGCAAGGAGATGTACGGTCATTTCTCCGACCCTTTAGTGGAGCGCATCCGCGAGGAACTGGCGCGTGAGAAGCAGGTGATTCTCTTTCAGAACCGCCGCGGCTATGCGCCGATGATGGCGTGTCAGGACTGCGGAGCCACACCGAAGTGCATCAACTGCGACGTGCCGATGACGCTGCACTTACGCGATCATCGCCTGACCTGCCACTACTGCGGTTATACTATCCCTATGCCGTTGAATTGCCCGAACTGCGGAGGCATGTTCAAGGTGCAAGGGTTCGGAACAGAGCGTCTGGAGGATGAGGTGCAGCAACTCTTCCCTGCGGCACGGGTTATGCGCATGGATCTCGATTCGACTGCCAAAAAGAGTGCCTATCAGGATATCATCAACGCCTTCGGGCGGCACGAAGTGGATATACTCATCGGCACGCAGATGGTGACGAAAGGGCTGCACTTTGACGATGTAAGTCTGGTGGCGGTGCTGAGCGCCGATTCGCTATTCAATCAGCCGGACTTCCGTAACTACGAGCGTGCGTTCCAGATGTTAGAGCAGGTCAGTGGTCGCGCGGGGCGCAAAGGTATGCAGGGCGAAGTGATTATTCAGACGTTTGACACCTCCAATCCGATTTTCGGATGGCTGTCAGCACATGATTATCCGTCGTTCTATCAGCAGCAGATTGCCGAACGCGAGATGTTCAACTACGTGCCGTTCTGCCGGATGATAACCGTCATGCTGCGCCATCGCAATGAAGACCGTGTCAAGGCAGCTGCTAACGCCTTGCAGGAGCGCCTGAAGGCCGTATTCGGCAAACGCTGTTCCGTGGTGATTGAGCCCTCTGTCGCCCGCATACAGAATCTTTATCTGCGCACTATCCAACTGCGCATCGAAGCCCGCGCGAACTATGCCCGCGCCAAAAACATGCTGCAAGAGCAAGTAGACTACATTCTCTCCCTTCCTGCTTGCAAAAGCGTCCAAGTCCTCATGGACGTTGACCCGCAATAAAAAACCGGGAAATATTCTTTTCTCGGTCTTCTCTCGGTTGTCTCTCGGTTGTCTCTCGGTGAAAACAACTTAACGGATAGTATCCGGCAAGGCTACTGCCGGCGCAGGATTCAGCCGTTTTTCCTTGCGGGCATGGAAACGCTGGACTTTGCGCTTGTCGCTGTTGGCGTACTTCTGCGGTATCTCGATTATTTCAGGAATGGCAGGGATGCTGTCAATAATCTCTTTGTAGTCCTCGTGTCTGATGATAAACACTTCATCATAGATTTCGCCGGAGTCCAAAAGACGAGTCTGCATGCGCAGCGTGTCGCCATAGAGCGCAATATGTTCGTAGAGTTGCACGCCCGATGCCACGCGGGTGTCACGATTGCCGAGTTTGTGCAAGTAGAACTTTGTGGCGGAATTGGTGTTCACGTACGGCATGCGGCGTGAATAGTTGTGGTCGTGACCCGCAAAGACAAGGTCTGCACCGTTGAGCGCGCGGATGAACGTGGCGGCAATATGGATGTTCTGCCGCCCTGTGCCGCACGAATGAACAGGGTGGTGCATAATAACTATTACAAATCGGTCGCCCGCCGTCTGAATGGTTCGCTTGAGCCACGTATTGACGCGGGTCATTTCGTGGATATGCTGCAAGCCGTTGGTGTTGATGGCAATCAGCCGCAGGTCGTCAAAGTCCACAAAATACGTCGTCCCCTCGAAGCCAAGTGGTCCGTTGTGCGGATGGCGGAAGGTCTCTTTCCAGTAGTCCGGCAACGTGCGGCGGATGCCTTTGCGGTACTCGTGGTTGCCCGGCACGTTGATGATTGGCAGCGAGTCAAATGGCGTGCCAAACAATTCGTGGTAAAGCTGCTGGTTGTAGAAGAAATACCCCCGCTCGACGAAATCGCCCAACTGGGCATAGCAGTCTGCCTGCGGATGACGGTTCGCCACCGCTTCCCACTGTGCGTGCGTGAGACTGTTGTGTACGTCTCCGAAGAGCAGAATCTGCAGCGTATCCGGTTCGCGCAGGTCTTCCCACGCCATACCATTGTATTCGAATCCGGGCACGGAATCGTCCCCGAACGTGTGGAACGAATAAGCAATCGTATCGCCGGTCCACTGCGGCTCTGGCGGATTGCCGAACCACGCATCCCAGCGGACGAAACAGAGCACTGTGACGCCCGCCAGAATGAGGATGGTCAATATGATTTTGAATACACGCATCAGAACGGCAGGTCTGTTCCTTCGTCCTGCGAAGCAGCTGCATCAAACGTCTGCACGTTGGCGTTACCGCCCATCGGCTGTGCAGCCGGTTGCGAAGCGGGTTGAGCCACCGCTTGTGCAGGGGCAACAGCCGGAGCAGCCTGTGCTGCATCAGGATTAACGGTCATGTCACCCTGTTGCACGCGCCAAGCACGGATGGATGTGTACCAGCGACCGTTGAACTCGCGGCTTTCGATGTCGAAAGATACGGTTACAAGGTCGTCAAGCTGGCAGGGATTGTTCTTGATACGCTCTTCGCCGAAGATTTCAAAGCACACCTTGCGCGGGTATTGCTCTTGCGTCTCAAGGACATAACTCTGAATCTTCCACGGATTGCCGGAAGTCTTGCTTACGCCTTCTTGGGCTGGAAGCACTTGTATGATTTTACCAACAATTTCCATAATTACTCTCCTTTAATTGCTGCAACACCCGGAAGAACTTTGCCTTCGATGGCTTCGAGGAGCGCACCGCCGCCGGTAGAGATGTAACTTACGCGGTCAGCCATGCCGAACTTGTTCACGCATGCCACGCTGTCACCGCCGCCGATAAGGCTGTATGCGCCATTGTCGGTCGCTTTGGCAACGGCCTCTGCTACGGCTTTGCTGCCGCCGGTGAAGTTGTCAAACTCGAACACGCCAGCAGGACCGTTCCAGAGGATGGTCTTGGCGCCTTCGATAGCTTTGGCAAACGCCTTGCGGCTTTCGGGACCTGCATCCAGACCTTCCCAGCCTTCGGGAATAGCGTTACTCGGGCAAACGAGTTGGTTGGCGTCGTTGGCGAACTTGTCACCGCAAACGGAGTCGGTGCCGAGTACGAGGTTCACGCCTTTGGCTTTGGCCTGTGCCATGATGTCAAGTGCCAGATCCAGTTTGTCGTCCTCGCAGATGGAGTTGCCGATGTGGCCGCCCTGTGCCTTGGCGAAGGTATAAGTCATACCGCCGCAGAGAATAAGGTTGTCCACTTTGTTCATCAGGTTCTCGATGATACCGATCTTGGTCGAAACCTTGCTGCCGCCCATGATAGCGGTGAAGGGGCGTTTGATGTTGTTAAGGATGTTCTCAACCGCCTGCACTTCCTTCTCCATAAGGAAGCCGAGCATCTTGTTGTCAGCGTCGAAGTAGTCGGCGATAACGGCTGTCGAAGCGTGTTTGCGGTGAGCGGTACCGAAGGCGTCATTCACGTAGCAGTCAGCGTACGAAGCCAACGTCTTTGCGAACTCTTTCTGGCTGGCCTTCATGGCTTTCTTGGCCTCGTCGTAAGCGGGGTCTTCTTTGTCGATTCCAACGGGTTTGCCTTCCTCTTCGCCGTAGAAACGGAGGTTCTCGAGCATCAGCACTTCGCCTGCTTTCAGGGCATCTGCCTGTGCTTTTGCCTTGGCGCAGTCGGGGGCGAACTGTACTTTTACGCCCAATGCTTCACTTACCGGCTCAACAATCTGGCTCAAGGAGAACTTGGCATTTACTTTGCCTTTCGGTTTGCCCATGTGGCTCATGATAATGAGCGCACCGCCCTTTTGAGTGTCGGCAGCGCACCGCGGATACGGGTGTCGTCTGTGATTTTACCGTTTTCGTCCAGTGGTACATTGAAGTCCACGCGTACAATCGCTTTCTTGCCTGCGAATTTGTAATCTTTAATGGTCATAATTGTAAATATTTTAGTTTGTTATCTTTTAACTTTCTACTTTCCACTTTAAACTTTCCACTTTCCACTTTCCACTTTCCCCTAATCCTCCCAGTCTATGGAGTTCAGCCTTCCCTTGTATGCATCCACAAACGTCTCCTGCTGGTTCTGTCCGCCGATGACATATATATTATTGTCCTTCACCAGCACGGACTGTTTCTGCCGCGGCGTATAGGTCTCCGGCAGTTTGCATTTGGAGGTGTCTGCCGCCTGCCATGTGTAGCCTTCGTCTTTGGATACCATAATATTATCCTTGCGGAACACCATATCCTTGTTCACGCCGCCGAACATCATCAGTTGTTTCTTGTACCAGATGACAGACACGCCGGTCAGGGTAGTGAAATCCGGCTGCTCGATGGAGTAGTTCACGATATTGTATCCTCCTTTGATGGTGGACGCATATTCAAAGTTCCAACGGCTGTTCGTACATGCGCCGCTGCGTGCATAACCGCCGATAACGGCTGCGCGTTTGCGTTCGCTGAGGCTCTCGAACTCCACGGTGGCAAAGCCGCTGACGGGAAAATCCTCATCCAGTTCGAACCCAGTTCGCCGCACGGTGTCGGCATTTATCTGCCCGAGCACCAGACCATTGGTCAGCGTGTCCCGCAGAATCAGCCATACGGTGTCGTTGAAGGTCATGAGCATCGTCTCCATCGTGAAGTCTTTGCCCTTGTAGTCCTTCGCCGTCCATGTGGCACCGTCTTCCGACGTGTAAAGCGTCTCGGACTGTGCATAGTACAGTTTCTTGCCGTCGCAGAGAATCCCTTTCACACGGCACACATCCGGCAGTCCGTTCAGCGTCCCTTGTGTCCAGGTGGCGGCATCGCCGGATGTGAACAGCCGGTTCGCAAAGCCGTTGTTGCAGTACAGCAGGAACTTGTCTCCCAACAGCACCGCTTGCTGTTCTTCGTCCTCTACCGGATACATCGCCGTACTCAGCGTTTCCCACTGGTACAAGTCGGGGTCTACGCTGTGCACCGTCGGCACGATGTGGTAATATTTGGTGGTTGTCAAATCGGAAGAGATAATCTTTAACACAATCGGGCTCTTCGTGAAGTCCAGCGTGTCGTTGCCGCCAAGGGTAACGGTCGTGTCGCCCAAAAACAGCGTCACCGAGCCCGGCGTCGCCTCGCACGTGAAGCGCGGTACTATTTTTTCCAGCGAGGTGCCGTATGGCATCGAATCCTTGCCGGTGGTCACCATACCGGTGTCAATACCTTCCTCAATCGTGAACACGGCGGACGTTAATCCGGTCACCGAATCCGGTCCCGTGAGGTAGAATGTTTTCAACTTCGCGATATTCGATGGAACAATCGTTGAGGTCGTTTTATTGCACGAAAACAGCACCGAAACGGTGAAAATCAGTATAATATAACCTAAAAAATGCTTCATATAGTGTGCAAAATCATTCTATTTTTGGATATTTGCAAAATTTGTTGTACCTTTGCGGCGTTTTTTGAAGTATAATCAATTTTCAATTGTCAAAACTATGTTATTCGAAGCCCAAATTCACGATATTAAGGAATTTTTTCCTTGGGTTCGTCTCCGCAGTGAGAAGCAAGCCGTACGTGCTCTCGTTGAGCAGAAGCGCCGTATTTATCCTGCCGAGCAGGTGCAGGCGGATTCGGAGGCCATCATGGAGCAAATCGAGCGTATGCAGTGGTTCCGCGAGGCGCAAACCGTCATGATTTACTATCCCATTCACAACGAGGTCGATTTGCGTCCGTTGCTCAAGCGCTACGAGGGGCAAAAGACTTTCCTCCTTCCTGTTACCCACCGCAGGTACATCGAGCCCCGCAAGTATGACGGTGAGGATATGATGCGCCGTGGCAAGTACAAGGTTCCCGAGCCTCAAACCTCCGAATGGAAAGGAAAGATTGACCTAATCCTTGTCCCAGGGGTGGTGTTTGACCCGCTGTGCAACCGTATTGGTCGCGGGGGCGGATTCTATGACCGCTTCCTGAAAAAACACCGCCGTGTTCATCAGGTTGGTGTCGCGTTCGATTTCCAGGTCAAGAAGCACGAGATTCCTCACGGCGCTTTTGACCATCCGCTCAACCGCGTCGTCACGCCTACTCAGACCATTGGATTGTAGGCTGCATCGCTATCTGCCGTTGTATCTCTTTATCCGTTTCAGGCGTGAGGTGTTTCTCGCCGGAGCGGTAGTAGTATATCAGTCCGTAGTTCTTGCAGCTGCGCAACCGCTGGTAGGGTAGTTGGTTCTTATAGTAGTCTTCTACTTGGTTCCAAATCTTCAGAATAATCTCGTCCGCTTTTTTGCGGAGCATTTCCAGGTCGCCATACACGCGGTCGGTGGTTTTGCGGTGCATCTGCTGGTTCACCTGGTGCTCTTTGAAGATGTCGTAATGCACTTTCACCTTCGTAATCGTCGGGTTGTAAATCGCAAAACCGCCCAGACGGATACGTTCCTGTTCGCCGTCAATGATGTTCTGTCCCCAAACCAGAATATCTTCTTCGCTACTCAAATCCGGCAGGATATGCGACTCGCTGTCAAGCTTGTACAGCTCTTTGGCTTCTTTCTTTATCTCGCCGCGGATGACTGCCAGATTCAGCACCTGGATAAAGTGCGAGATATACATACGGGCGTTCTGCACCATGTGCCGGTATTGTTTGTTGGCGGACACGCGGCTGTTGAAGTTCTCGCGGTATTGCGACACCTGGTTCTCGAACTGCAACAGGAAACGTTGCGCCTCGGACAGCGTATGGTAGTTCAGCACTTGCTCTGTAAAGTCAGCCTCTGATGCACGCTGAACGGCTGTCTGCAACGCTTTCAGCCGTGCCTGATCCGTGTTGGGTAATCGTCTGTATGGCATAATGTTTTATCTTTAAACTTTCCACTTTCCACTTTCCACTTTCTACTTTCTACTTTTGTCTATTAACAAGTTTTTCCGCCAGGGCTTTGAGCTCTTTCGTCGCCTCGTTTTCGTTGAGCGCGCCCAGGCAATCCACCGCTTTCTTGGTCAGCCTTGCAATCTCCTCCTCTGCAGCTTTCTTCACGCCTGTTTCCTCATACATCCGCAGCACCTCTTCCACGTCACCTCCTGTTGCACCGGCGGTCAGCCACAGCCACGTCTTCTTCCCTTCCCGTATATCTCCTCCGATGGCTTTGCCGAACGTCTTCGGGTCGCCGAAACAGTCTAAATAATCGTCCTGAATCTGGAACGCCAGACCGAGATTGATGCCGTAATCATACAATGCCTGCTGTTCCGCTTCTGTTCCGCCTGCGATGTACGCGCCGATTTGCAGCGCCGTTGCCAGCAGCACGCTGGTTTTCAGGCGTATCATCTCCATATATTCCGCAATCGTCACATCCTCGCGCGTCTCAAAATCCACATCATACTGCTGTCCCTCGCAAATCTCCGTGGCCATCTTGTTGAACAGCTCCAACACGCGCGGAAGCTT
>CAJOFV010000030.1 GCA_905233925.1 Paludibacteraceae bacterium | reverse complement strand
GATGACGAAGATTCTCCATCACACGTCCTTCTGCGTGTGGACTATCAAGGTATCATCGGTGATGGGTATAACGATGCTGCGGTGTATTACACCATTAAGCAAGTCGATGCACAGAACCACACAACTTTCGTGGCTCCTGTAGACGGTTACCTTGCTCCGGAGACGCACAACGATACCATCTGTGGTAGATTGTTTATCCCTGGAAAGGAGTATGAACCCACAGATCATGATTCAATCTTCGTCAATATGAATGAACTGATTGATACCTTTGATATATCAACCACAAAGCATAACGCGGATCCTTTATACCGTATATTCAACGAAGGTTATATCTTTGAGAACTTGGATGGCGACGTACGTCCCGTTAAGTATGTCATACATAGTGCGCTGGTCAATCCCGTGGACACTTTCACGGTACACATGTCTGCCACGTATTCGGAACTGCTGAACAGTATCTGCGGTATGACCAGTCGCCTCAATGTGAGCAACCAAATGATGCTTGAACTCAATGGCGAAGAGCAACCCGAAACCGAGCAGTTTGGTCTATGTGCCAATTCCACCTATGATATAGGCTTGCGCGTAAAAGGTTCGCTTTACTTGGATAATACGGCGCCTATAGACCTCGACGGTTCTTGTATCAACGACTGGCTACTCCATGGCGACACCGCCGAAGTGTCCAGCAAAAAACTATATGGATATAAATACAGCGATATCGTGAAGGTCGTCAAAGATATCCTCCGTTGTGACCCTCCGCGCACTACCAACACCAACCAGTTTGCTCCCAATCTCGCAGCTGTCAGCCGGAATGAGATGCAGCGTATGAAAAATGAACAAAACGTCGCACTGGATACTACCGCTCATCCGTATGATATCCTTGCCGACCTTGTGAACAACGGATTCCTCAAACTCTATCAGGCGAAAACAACCGCAACCGTATATACCAACGATTCAGTACAATTTGTTATCTTCCCGATACTCGGTACGGGTACAGACGCTATGCTTAATACAAACGTAGAGGTATGTCCGCTCCCGATATTTGTTAAACTCAAACCGGCTGCCGGTACAGGAGCACCACTCACACTTGGTGGTATGAACCGCGATAAGAGCGAAATGAATCAACCGGTAGTCGTTCTCGCGGGTGCTACCATGTCTGGTGAACAGATTAAGATTAGTGTGGACTCTATCATGCCGCTCGTAGGTATATATTCGATAGAACTGCGTGCAACAGACGATCCGAACTTCCGTGAGGGTGTGCACTCGTTGGCATTCACGCCCGATTTGGACTATCCCGTTTCGGAGTATTACACTAAGGGAGATACAATCATCCTCTCTCCGGCAAGTTCAAATAACTACGAGATGCAACCCGGATACAGCTACGAATATGACATCGTCATGCAAACGGCTACCGGATCACTCACCATCGACCCGAGTAATCCCAATAGTTGCCGTGTCGGAACGGTACCATTCACCGTGTCCATCGTCCCAGACTACCTCCGTTGGGATCCCCAGGATGCCTCAAGTACCCAATGGAATAAACCCGGTAACTGGATTGGCGTGGACCAAAGGAATCAACCGCTGCCGACCACCTCGCGCTTTGCGCCGCTCTCTTCGACGGTAGTCATCATTCCGACCATGACCGAAGGTAAACCCTATCCCGAACTGCCGGACCTTGCCACACCGAGTTCGTATGACTCCGTTAAGCAAGTCGGATTCACATATAATACCTGCGAATATATCCGCTTCTTACCTGGTGCAGCAATCGGACAACAGCAACGCCTCAATTACACCAATGCCATCATCGACATGAGCACGCCGCAAGGCAAGTGGGCGTTCCGTTCCGCACCGGTGAAAGGTTTGCTCAGCGGAGATATCTTCATGTCCAATGCCGATATCAACGGAGAAACCAAACCGTGGGAAGTTGGCGAATTTGATGCCAGCGGACGTAATTACCAAACCGGTAATGCTTCGTTCTGGCTGTCGGTATATAGCAAAACTACCGTACACTACGGTAACGACGTTGACGTGCAAAACGACACCACAACATCCGGCGAGTGGTCGAAAGTCACCAACGGTTTGACACTCTCGTTGCCACCCGCACAAGGATGGGCGGTTTACACAAAGACCAAATCTGGAAAAGAAGCGGCTATTAGACTGCCTAAAAACGACGATAGATACTACTATTACTACGCGAGTGGAGATAAGGCATACGACCACTACGAGCAGAATTTACAGTCCATGCGTAAAACCTTGGCCGGAGGTACGGCTGGCAAATTCGCATTCCAGCCTGATGGCTCCTCCGAAAGCTACACGCTTAGCAAAGAAGTGTCATCTACGTCGTTTGTCTTTGGTAACCCGACGATGGGATTCATCGATATTTGGGGCTTCTTGGCAGACAATAGTCTCGTAGAGAGTATCAGTTATATAGATGCCGGTGGTATATATAAAACAATCACTAAATCGGACGCAGAGTATCTGCCGGATTCTCCCGATACGATATCCAACCAAAAGCGTTATCTCCCGCCGATGCATGCCATTCTGATTACCGCTTCGGCGGCAAGCACAACGCTGCCTGTCGTACTGAACGCTAACCGCGTAGTCGTTTCACCGAGTAATAAGGTTCGACAGAGTGCACCCAAACGCAGCACCGCAAAGTCCTTGCCGCAGGGAATAATGACCGTTACGGCGATTAACCCCGTTTCGAATAGATGTATCTCGCAACTCCGTCTCGGACAGGGATATCATAATGCAATCATTTCCGGTGAAGACGCGGTATTGTCCGGCATCAATATCGGACAGGCGCCGTCAACATCCAATCCTGCTACGCCGTTTAATATCTATGCTGCGGAAGACGGATATGGTTTGAGTACTGACTTGCGGGATTCGATTGTCAATGTGCCGATCTCCTTCCACATGAGCAGTCTGCCGTATAAACCCACCACGCAACTCTGGTTCACGGGAGTTAACAGTATCAATGGTCCGTTGGTTCTCTACGATGCGCTTACAGATACCGAACACCCGATTATGGACGGCATTTGCATCAATATCCAAACGCCCGAGACCAGCCACGAGATACGTTATTACATCCGCCGTTACGGCTACAAACCGGGTAACAACACACCGGACGTTACGACAGATGTTCACACGACGCAGGGACACGAAGAACAGGTAATGAAGATTCTTCTGAACGGACACGTGCTCATCTTGCGTAATGGGCATGTATATACAATGTACGGACAACAAATCAAGTAAATCATGATCAAACTATTCAATACATATAAACGGTTGTTCATGGTGTGCATGATTTGGGGATGTGTGCTACTTCCCGCCGGGGCATTTACAAGTAGTACCCATTCGTCTATTTGGTCAACCCAACCGACTTTCAGCAACGATGTCCGTCCTTCATATCAGTTCCGTTCGACCTCGTCATATACGTCTTCGGTGAATACCACCGTCTTCAAACCCATGGCCGAATCTCCTTATACCAGATCCGGGATGCCGGGACTACGTAGAGACGGAGGATATTTTGATGACGATGGCAACTGGGTAGAAGAAGGAGACCCGATTGGCGTACTACCTGACCCTAATCCAACACCGGTTGGCGAACCGCTCATCCTCTTCGCCCTCGCAATCATCTATTCCCTGTTCCGCAGAGCACGATTCAAAAGAAAAATCCCCTATGCTCAATAGCAAAATATCAAAAAAAGTGCGATTCCGGTCGCACTTTTTTTCTCCTCTTAACATAAATATATATAAATTTTATATATATTTAGAACCTTATTTTATTGCACTATTATTGCACCATTATTGGACCATTATCGGACTATTATTGCACCATAATGCCGAGAGAACCGACACACAAGCATGCTGCCCCCTTTTTTTGATATAATTTTCCACCGAAAATATGCTTTTTTTCACTTTTATTTGCACATTCCGCAAAAAAGCATTACCTTTGCACGCCAAATTGGAAAATGCCCACATTCCGCTTATGAAAACACGAATCTTATCATTTATTACGACTCTTCTCCTGTCTTTGGCACTTTCCGCCCAGACGGTCACTCACGTCTTTGCCCAACAGGTCGGTAATACCATCGAAATAACTTATGACCTCGACAAACCGGCAATTGTTTCCCTTCTCCTTTCCCGCGACGGCGGAGCAAACTACGCCGCCACACCGAAAACAGTGACCGGCGACGTAGGCGCAGTTACTTCCGGTCACAAAAAAATGGTCTGGGATCTCTTTGCAGACGCCTCGCAATGGGAAATCCAGCGCGCCAGATTCAAGGTGGTTGCACAAAAGCAGGACAAAATCTCCTTTACCGTCAATGGCGTAACATTCACCATGATTTCCGTGGAAGGTGGCACATTCACGATGGGCTGCACTTCCGAGCAAGGGAGTGATTGTTACAACGATGAAAAACCTTCCCATCAAGTGACCTTAACCGATTATTACATCGGCAAAACTGAAGTCACACAAGCGCTCTGGAAAGCCGTGATGGGCACTAACCCATCTTCATTCAAAAAAGGTGATAACTATCCTGTGGAGACGGTAAGTTGGGAAGATTGTCAAACCTTTGTCCAAAAACTGAACTCCCTTCTGTCTTCTCAGTTAGGGGGCAAACGTTTTGCCCTGCCTACCGAGGCGCAGTGGGAATATGCGGCGCGAGGTGGGCATAAGCAACCGCCTTACCAATATAAGTATAGCGGTAGTGACAATGTTGGCTCCGTGGCGTGGTATCATGATAATAGCAATGGTGCAATTCATCCTGTGGCTACAAAATCCCCGAATACACTTGGTGTTTACGATATGTCCGGCAATATAATGGAATGGTGTCAGAACGGGTATAGGCGTGGCGGAAGTTTTGCTTTCATCGCGCGAATTTGTCGAGTTTCGTATCGCAGTGGTCAACCTTCGTTTAGCGATGTTATGGGACTCCGGTTGGTTTGCCAATAATTTAATGTCCTTAGAAAATAATAATAGTATGAAGAAAGTGTTTATAATACTAATAGTTGCTTGCACGTTTTCGAGTGTTTTTGCACAAAGCGATGAGTCCAACATCATCTCTATCTCGGCGCATAAAGTCGTATACTTCAGCGATTACGCCAAGCCTATCGTGGAAAAGAAAATTAACGAGTGGCAAGTCAAAGATGAGTTTGAGAAAACCGCCGACTGGCAGAAGCGTGTCAACGAAACCACCCGCGCTGCCAAAATAAAGGAACTGACGCAGCAGTGCGAAAAAGATTATCTGGCAAAATACACAGCTACGCTCAAACCCAACGTATCTCTGGCAGGCTTCTATGACGCCGATAATGAGGTCTTTCTCCTCTCTGACCCTGTCTTCGGTAACATGATTGTAGCTGTCCCCATTTCGGAAGCACGCGCTTTCAAGCAAAACTGGTCATCCGTCCAACTTACGCCGCAGTATTTTATCGAGAACGACGTCCTTGCCCTTGCTTCATTGGACATCTATTTCCCGCAGCAGAACAAACATTACACCTATTCCAATCAAGCCTCCCTGAAATACGAACAGGCGCAAGTGGATTACAACTTCAATCCCATTGAAATCGCTGCCTCAACTTCCTCCTCTACTTCCAAAGGTCAGCAGACCATCGGCGAAAAGAAAATCACAGTCGGCAAATCCCAAGTGGACTTGACCATCCCTGAAACAAACGCCTCTAACGCAAACACCTTTGTCGTCATCATCGCCAACGAAAACTACAAATCGGTCGCTTCTGTCCCCTTTGCCCTCAACGACGGACGAATCCTTGCCAAATACTGCCAGCGCACACTTGGCATTCCTGCCGCGAACATCAAAGTGCACGAGAACGCCACCTACAACGACATGCGCTTGGCTATTGCTTGGCTCAAGAACGTCTGCGATAAGTACGAAGGCGAAGCGTCTGTAATCTTCTATTACGCCGGCCACGGTATTCCTGATGCCTCCGACAAATCCGCGTACCTGCTGCCTGTGGATGGCGACGGACGTTATGTCGCCACCGGCTATAAACTGGACGAACTTTATGACAAACTCGGCGCTATGCCCACCAAGTCCGTGACTGTGCTGCTTGACGCCTGCTTCTCCGGTGCAAACCGTGACGGCAAAATGCTTGCTTCCGAACGTGGCGTGGCTCTCAAATCCCGTCCGGGACAGCCGAAAGGCAACATGGTGGTCTTCTCCGCCGCACAAGGTGACGAGACAGCCCTACCCAATGAAGCCGAAGGACACGGCATGTTCACTTACTACGTCCTTAAAAAACTCCAGGACACCAAAGGTGATGTTACCCTCCGCGACCTCTCGTCGTACGTCATTCGCGAAGTGGGACGCACCTCTGCGGTTATCAACAAGCCTCAGACCCCGAGCATCACGCCCGCCTCTGCCGTAGCAGACACATGGCAAACCTGGAAACTTCGTTAAACCATCCTGAACAATCATAAACAATAACCCTATGAAACGTATTTATAGTATTATTCTCTGTACTGTGTTTTTGCTTCCTGTCTATGCTGCCAAGCCTGTGCCGGTGCATGCAACGTACAATTATTTGTCGAACGACCGTAACGAGTCTCAGGCACAAGCCGAACAGCACGCAATTGAGCGCGCCAAGCAGCGTGCGTTGGAGAACGCGTTTGGTGTGGATGTAACGAGTGTGGTGGTGTCGTTGGACACGGAGACGCAGCAAGGCGACGGGGTGTCCGCGGGCAGTGATTTCTTCTCGTTGGGTGGCACGTCAGTTCGTGGTGAGTGGCTGACGACGAAAGATGAGAGGATTCTTTCTTCAACGCACAACGGCGAGTACTGGGAGGTAAAGGTCTATGTATCTGGTTTGGCGCGTGAGAAGTCGGGTTCGCCAATCGATTTGAAGTACGCGGTTATCAGTCAGCCGACGGAGCGCGAGACGCGTCCCCGCTTCTTTGACGGTGAGGACATGCTGTTGCGTTTTGAATCGCCGGTGGACGGAGCGCTTTGTGTGTATCTGGTGGATGAGGAACGGAATGCTTTTTGTTTGTTGCCGTATGCGACGGATGGCAAGGGTTACGTGGCTGTAAAGGCGAACAAGGACAGTTTGTTTTTCAGTTCGCGGACGAATCCGGATGCGGATGAGTTGGTGTTGACGACCGAAAAAGACATTGAGCACAATATGCTATACATCATCTTCTCTCCGAATACTTTTACCAAAGCTCGGGACAAGGAAGGTGGACAGAATTGGCGTGATCAGGATTTGCCGCGCAGTCTGTCCTATGAGGAGTTCTTGCGTTGGTTGGTTAAGAACCAGACGGCAGATGAAAAGATGGTTGTCCGCACGGAATTAATTGAAATCAGGAAATAGTTCAGGACTGTATAGAAATAGAAAAGCGCCGCACGGCGCTTTTCTGTTTTTCAATTATTCCAATCGTCCAATCAATCGTCCAATCAATTGTCCAATTGTCAATTGTCCAATTGTCAATTAGAAGATGTTTTCTTCTTCCATTTCGGGATTGACCGGAGCTTCTTGCGGCTGCTGTGCGGGAGCATCTTCGCGGCCGAGGTTGCGGTATTCCTCTGGACGATAGAGTATTTGTACATTTTCGGCAATGACTTCCGTCTTGCGGCGGATTTGTCCCTCTTTCTCCCAGGTGCGGGTTTGGAGTTTGCCTTCGATGTAGAGTTTCATTCCTTTGCGCACAAAGCGCTCTGCCCATTCGGCAAGATTGCGCCAGAGTACGATGGCGTGCCAGTCTGTTTTGTCAGGCACTTGAGTACCGTTCTGCATGGTGTACCCGCGCTCGGTGGTCGCGAGGTTGAAGTTGGCGATGGCGACACCGCGGTCAAGATAACGCACTTCGGGGTCTCCGCCTACATTTCCGATTAAAATTACTTTGTTTACGCTGCTCATAATAGTTAAAATGTTACGATAAATTGGTTATTTTTCATAAAAACGCTGCAAAAGTACAAAAAGTTTTGCATATATCAAAATAAAGTTGTAACTTTGCGCAAATTTTTAGGAAAATATGTATTAACCACTAATAAATCCAATTGTATGAAGCACACTTCTTTTCTGCTTGGCTTGGCCTTGTGCCTGTCCATGACGCTCTCGGCGCAGTCCGAGAAAATGATTCGCTGTATTGCGTTCTACAACCTTGAGAACCTCTTCGACACCATTCACGACGAGGGCAAAAACGATTATGAGTACCTTCCTGATGGCGGTAACCACTGGACGGGTCTCAAGTACGAGCACAAGGTGAAGAACATGGCGTATGCCCTTTCACAGCTCGGAACGGACTATGACCCGCGCGGCGCCGCTTGTATCGGTGTTTGCGAGGTGGAGAACATGCGCTGCCTGCAGGCTGTAGCAGACAAGATGAAGGAGTACGGCCGTAACATGGTACCCATTCTGTTGGAGGGTCCTGACCGCCGTGGTGTGGACTGCGGTTTCCTCTATAACCCCGAGATGTTCAAGGTAGCAAATGTCCGCGGGCATGAACTGAAAGCGCACTACGAGGACGGCGGCGAAGTGAAGACCCGTCTGCAGCTGCTCGTTTCCGGATATCTCATCGGCGAAGGCAAGCCGGAGAAGGTGCATATCATCGTGAACCACTGGCCGAGCCGTTACGGCGGTGAGCTCCGTTCGCGTCCCACCCGAGACTCTGCCGCGATGCTGACGCTTTCCATCTGCGACAGTATTTATAAGAAAGAGCCCCGTGCTAAAATCATCATCATGGGTGACTTGAACGATGATCCGTACAACCACAGTTGCGCCGAAGTGCTCAAAGCGCGCAAGACCCGTGAGGAAGTGGAGACGCAGGGATTCTTCAACACGCTGTGGCTGAAGTTGGATCGCGGAATCGGTTCGCTGGCATATAACGGCAGCTGGAACCTCTTCGACCAGATTATCATCTCCGAGCCCCTGATGAACGAGAAGCTGGAGAGCGGCAACTGGACGTACTGGAAGTCGCAAATCTTCAACAAGGACTTCCTGACCATCCAGGACGGCAAGGACAAAGGTACGCCGCTGCGTACGCACAAAGGCGGTGTATGGCTTGATGGTTACGGAGACCACTATCCCACAATGATTTACCTCATAAAAGAGAAATAATGAACCTGATTCGTCGTAACACAACGCCCATAAAGATGCGCAATTACGGGCGTATTATCCAAGACACGATTGAGTATGCCTGCACGCTGACCAACAAAAGTGAGCGGCAGGCACTCACCGCATATATAGCGCAGTGCATGAGGCAGAAGAACCTCATCTGGAACCGTGACCAGGAATCCGGACTGGAGCGGATAAAGGGCGACCTGCATATCCTCTCCAACGGACGGCTGGACGAAGATATAGCGGAGCTGAACATGGATAATGTCAGGTTCGCTTCCGCGCCGCAACAGGGGCAGGGAAAGAAAAAGAAGAAGTAGACAAAAGCAGAAAGACGAAAGGATATGACAGGAGAAGCATCTCAGTTCAAAGTTTTTGCTGGCAGTCAGGGCGAAGCGATAGCGCAACGCATTTGCGAGCACCTCGGCTGCAAACTCAGTAAGGTAACCGTTTCGCATTTCTCGGATGGCGAGTTCTGTGCCGCTTTCGATGAGAGTGTCCGCGGACAGTCGGTTTATCTGGTGCAATCAACCAACCCGAGCAGCGACCATCTTATGGAACTGCTGCTGATGATTGACGCGGCCAAGCGTGCCAGTGCGCAGAAGGTCATTGCCGTCATCCCGTATTTCGGCTGGGCGCGGCAGGACAGAAAGGACAAACCCCGTGTGAGCATCGGCGCAAAACTCGTGGCGAACATGCTCCAGGTCGCAGGCGCAGACCGTGTCATCACACTCGACTTGCACGCCGACCAGATTCAGGGATTCTTCGATATACCTGTCGATCACCTCTACGGCGGAAACGTGCTTGCGGATTACATCAAGAATCTCAATCTGCGCAAACTCATTGTCGCTTCACCAGACGTGGGCGGCTCCAAGCGTGCCGCGGCGTTTGCCAAGAAAATGCACTTCCTCATCGACCGTGAAGTGCCGATGGTTATTTGCTACAAGAACCGTCCGGACTTCAACAAAGTGAGCGAAATCCGCGTACTGGGCGATGTGTATGGCAAGGATGTGGTGCTTATTGACGACATTGCCGACACAGCCGGAACAATATGCAAGGCTGCGGCGGTCATGAAAGAAGGCGGTGCCAAGAGCGTCCGCGCCATCGTGAGCCACGGAATAATGTCCGGCGAGGCGTGCCAACGCATTATGGAAAGCGAACTGGAGGAGCTTATCTTCACGGATTCTATACCGTTTGACGTGGCGCGCTGCCCGAAAGTGAAAATCGTCAGCGTGGCGGAGCCGTTTGCAGATACTATCCGTGCTATTCAGGAACACAAGTCTATTTCCGAAATCAATGTCAAGTAAGAAAGTTATACTGCTTCTTTTTGTGGTGGCATTGTGGCTCTCTTGCTCGAAGAACGTCACAACCCAAGTGGAGCGTCCTGCTTTCAGCGGCGACTCCGCGTATGCGTTTGTGGAGAAGCAGCTGTCTTTCGGGCCGCGTGTGCCCAACAGCAAAGGGCATACCGACTGTGCCGTGTGGCTCATACAGCAACTGCGCCTTTCCGGTGCACAGGTCGAACTTCAGAAGGGCTCGTTGCCTGACTATTCCGGACGCGTGCAGCCGATTATCAATATTATCGGTCATTTCTATCCTGACTCTGCGGTGGGCACTCTGCCGGCGGTGTTGCTCTGTGCTCACTACGACACCCGTGCATGGTGCGATGAGGAGGAAATATACGAAGACCGCCTCTACAATGTCCCGGGTGCCAATGACGGCGCAAGCGGCGTGGCGGTGCTTCTGGAAGTGGCGCGGCAACTCGGACAGCGAGACAGCCTCAAGCAGCCGGTAGATATCGTGTTCTTTGACTATGAAGATCAGGGCACACCGCGGATTTATACCGGTGTACAGCGCGAAAACACCTGGTGCCTTGGCTCCCAGTTGTTCGCCATGCAGTATCCGAACCGTCAGGAGCGTTACCGTTACGGCATCCTGTTGGACATGGTGGGTGCGCCGGACGCTTCTTTCCCGCGGGAAATGTACTCGACACAGTATGCGCAGAACTATGTAGAACTGATTTGGCGCAAGGCGCACCAGCTCGGCTACGGACGCTATTTTATGGATAAGGCGTCCTTCCCGATTACGGACGACCATTACTATCTCAATCTTGCCGGCATACCCTGCGTGGACATCATCCACTATGACTCCCGCAACGCGGCGGGCTTTGCCAACTGGTGGCACACACGGCAGGATGATATTCAGAATGTGGACAAAAATACTCTGCAGGCGGTCGGCGAGGTCGTTCTTGCAGTAATAGACAATTGATAATTCGCTGTGAATACGTTGCTTGAAATACAAGACCTGCACGCCTCTATCGCAGGCAAGGAAATCCTGAAAGGCATTAGCCTGACCGTCAGTGCGGGCGAAGTACACGCTATCATGGGTCCTAACGGCGCAGGCAAATCCACCCTGTCGGCTGTGCTGACAGGCAATCCGCAGTACGAAGTAACCGGCGGCACTGTGACACTCAACGGCAAGAATCTTCTTGCCATGCCGCCTGAAGTGCGTGCCCGCGAAGGGGTGTTCCTCTCGTTCCAGTATCCGGTGGAGATCCCGGGTGTGTCGATGGTGAACTTCATGCGCACTGCGGTGAACGAAAAGCGCAAGCATGAAGGCAAACCCGCCCTTTCCGCGACGGAGTTCCTCAAACTCATGCGTGAGAAACGCGCCCTGCTCGAAATGGCGGACAAACTCAACAACCGTTCTGTCAACGAAGGCTTCTCCGGTGGCGAGAAAAAGAAGAACGAAATCCTGCAAATGGCGATGCTGCAGCCGTGCTTAAGTATTTTGGACGAGACAGACTCCGGCCTGGATATTGACGCGTTGCGCATAGTTGCCGAAGGCGTGAACCGCCTCAAAACACCCGAAAATGCGGTTATCGTTATCACCCATTACCAGCGGCTTCTTGATTATATAGTGCCGGATTTTGTGCACGTGCTTGCAGACGGACGCATAGTCAAGTCCGGCGACAAATCCCTTGCTTTGGAACTCGAAAAGAATGGCTACGCTGAATTTGAATAAGGGCGAGCACCGTGACTTGGTTTTCATGGATGAAGCCTTGCCGGATTTCCATTGCACGCAGGACGAAGGCTCTGTGCTGCGGATGTTCGTGTTCAATTTCCGCTCGGCGGAGAATGTGCTGCATATTGACCATCTCGCGCCAAACTGCACGACAGAAATCTACCACCTTGCTTTCCTCCACGGAACGGACAAAGTGACCACGCACACGCGCATGCACCACGACGTGGGCGACGGCATGAGCCGTCAAGTGGTCAAGTTCGTACTGGATGACCATGCCGCGGGCGAGTTCCTTGGGGAACTGCGCATCAAACAGGATGCACAGCGCGTCGATGCACAGCAGACTAACCGTAATCTTCTGCTTTCCCCGACCGCCACGATGCGCACGCGTCCGCAACTGGAGATTTATGCGGACGATGTCAAAGCATCCCACGGAGCCACAACCGGTCAACTCGACGAGTCGGCGCTTTTCTACATGCAGCAGCGCGGCATCGCGCCCGAAGACGGACGCAAAATGCTCCTTCGCGCGTTCATGATGGATATCGTGGAGAAAATAGATGACCCGGCTTTAATAGCTACGGTTGACCGCATACTCCAGAAGGGAAAGTAATGCCTTTTTCGTTTGCGAATCACGGAATACGGACAGCGCTTCTATGGCGCTTTTTTTGTGCTCGTTCATGCGCGCGGTAGCATAACGCACGCCTTCGTAGCGCAGCACGAACGACTTGATTTCCTGCTCCGCGTCGGATGCCTCTACAAGACCGTTCGCGAGATCCTCGGCCAGTTGTTTGATATGTTCGGCTTCCGCTTTCGGGGCGCGCAGCAGTGACACAATCAGCGGCAGCGTCGCTTTGCCGTCACGGATATCGCTCATTGTCGGCTTGCCTATTTCTTCTGCGTCCGAGTAGTCGAAGATGTCGTCTTTGAGTTGGAAACAGATACCTAATTCGCGTCCATACTCCCGCAAAGCCGTTGTCTGACGCATGGTAGCCGCACAGGATTCGGCACCCGCTTCCGCGCACGCCGCAAAGAGTTGCGCCGTTTTCTGGTCAATAATCCGGAAATACTGCTTTTCGTCAATCCACATACTTGAGTTGGCGTGCAGTTGCATGATTTCGCCGCTGCTCAGGTCACGCCCGAGTTTGGCGACGATATTAAGAATCGGTGTGTTGCGCACTTCTGCGGTAATGCCAATCACTTTGGCAAGCATGTAATCGCCCACAAGCACCGCCACTTTGTTGCTCCATTTGGCATGCACGGACTTTGCGCCGCGGCGGGTAGGGGAGGAATCCACCACGTCGTCATGCACAAGGCTGGCATTATGCAGCAGTTCAAGGGCTACGGCGGATAAGATGGTTTTGTCCGTTACGCCGCGGCTGACTGCCGCCGATAGCAATACGACCACCGGACGCAACTGTTTGCCAGACTTTGCGCGGATATAATCCAACACTTCGTTGAGCAACGGGTTATCGCTCTGCATAATCTGCCCGAACGCTTTCTCGTACTGTTCGAACGCGTCCCGCACAGGCTGCCGTATGTCATCCAAATTAATCAAATTTTCAAATCTTCAAATCTTCAAATCACAAATAGTAAGCGCTGCCATGGATTCCACTACCGGCACAGCCCGCACTGCGATACATACGTCATGGCGTCCGCCGTATTGTTTGGCTGTCGTGGCGGTCGGTTTGAATCGGCAGCGGAACACA
>CAJOFV010000029.1:10364-24462 GCA_905233925.1 Paludibacteraceae bacterium | reverse complement strand
GTTGCTCACTGCACTTGGCACGCACGCACAACTGAACACCGACAGAATTACCTCTATCGGGCGTAATGCGCTGTACTTTGAGGACTACGTTTTATCCATCCAATACTTCAATCAGGTCATCAAACTTAAACCCTATCTCGCGGAGCCTTATTTGCTTCGCGCTATTGCGAAGATACAACTTTCTGATTATTCCGGCGCACTTCGCGACTGCAACACCGCCATTGAGTTCAATCCGTTCCAGCCCGGCGCATATTACACACGGGGCTATGTTTATCGGCAAATGGACGATTTGGATCTTGCCGAAGCGGACTTCACAAAAGCCCTGCATTTCTCGCCGGAGAACAAGACCTATCTTGTTTTGCGGGCGGATGTAAGGGCACAGAAACAGCAGTATGATTCTGCCATGATAGACATTGACTATCTGCTCCGCCGCGAACCACAATCGCCGTCGCTGAACTTTGAGAAAGGTGTGATTTGTCTGCATAGCAAGGATACTGTCTGTGCGCTGAACAGTTTTTTGACCACTGTCAAATACGACTCGCAGAATCCTGCCAACTGGTCGGCGTTGGGCTTGGTGCAACTTATGCAAGACAATCGCGATGAAGCATTGGCTTCGCTCACAAAGTGCATCAATCTCGGCTCCAAATGGGCGGGCGATTACATGAACCGCGGCATTATCTTTTACCAAAACCACAACTACCGCAGCGCGTTGGCGGACTTGGACAAAGCCGTTTCGATTGCGCCCCACGAAGCGCAATGTTACTACAACCGCGGTATGCTGCGTGCTGAATTGGGCGATTACAACCGCGCATTGGATGATCTCAACAAAGCCATAGACTTGGCACCCGGTCAAACGGACATGCGTTATCAGCGGGCAATGGTGCTGATGCAACTCCGCCAGTGGAAACAGGCACTTGAGGACTTTGACGAACTGATTACCGCTTATCCGTATTTCCTGCCGTCCTACTACCTTGCCGCACAAGCAAAGACTGCCCTCGGCGAAAGCAAGAACGCCTACAAATACCGCCAGAAAGCGTTTGAATTGGAGCAGAAAAAGGACAGCATCATGGCTGCCCGCCAGGATTCTCTCAATGCGCCACAAACAGACGTCCGCATTGCCAAAGCGACACACCAGAACAAAGATCGTCGCAAGGAGTTCTCCGCCCGCACGGCGCAGAATCAGTCCGAGCCGAACGAGCAAGAGCCCGAATATTCTTCCAAAACGCGCGGAAGCATACAAAAACGCTATACCGACGTGGTTAACGAACCGAATATTGTGTTAAGTTATTACACGCAGAACCAGCCGCTCCGGCGTACCAATTATTTCTATTACGCGGTGGAGGATTACAACCGCCTGAACCTCCTACCCTCGCCGTTGCGCTTCACTTTGCAGGAGATTACACTTACAGCCGAAATGGTGAATCAGCACTTCGAAAAGATTTCCCAATTCTCTGCGCAGATTGATGTGTATGAGAAGCAGTACACCAACGCCAAGTCGCTCATCAGTCTCACGCCTGACAAAGCGGCGTCGTTGTATCTTGCGCGGGCAATGGAATTTGCTTTGGTGCAGGACTATTCTTCCGCCATGGATGATTGCACCAAGGCGCTGCAGCAACTTTCTCACAACGCCGGTGGTCTCACGGCTATCATCACTTTCTGCCGCGCCAACTGGCGTTATAAACTCCTTGAATATCAGCGTGCTACAGGCGAACTGACCGCCGAAGCCGGTATGGATTTTGAAATCATGCTGCGCGATTATGATTACGTTAATAAACTGCTGCCCGATTTTGCTTTTGCCTATTACAACAAGGCGAACATCCTCTGCACGCAAAAAGAATACCAGGCTGCCATTGCCACCTATTCCCAAGCTATCGAAGCCGACAGTGATTTTGCCGAAGCCTATTTCAACCGCGGGCTGACGCGCATTTATATTGACCAGGTCGAAGAAGGCATTGCCGACCTCAGCCGTGCTGGCGAACTCGGTATTTATCAGGCCTATAACTTAATCACCCGCTTCCAATGAAACGCAAACTTCTAACAGCGATAGCGGTCTCACTTCTAACAGCGTCAGCGGTCTCTGCGCAGCTGTTATACCAAATCTCCGGCAACTCCACGCAGGCGAAATCTTATATCCTTGCCACGAACAAACTCGTTGATATGACGTTTGTGGACACTATTCCAAACGTCTTCAAATGTTTTGGCGACTGCAACAAGGTGCTCACGGAATTTGCCATGCAGGACTACGAGGCATTGGCTGTTTTGCGTCAGGCGGCGGTTCTACCCGACTCCGTCAAACTGCGCAATTTCTATACCGACGCACAATATAAATATATAGATGAATCCCTCCGCCTGACGCTTGGCATGGGTTTGGACAAACTTGCCCGCATGAAGCCCTCCTACCTCACGGAATTGTATCGCACCGAACTCTTCAAAAAATGGCTTCAATACGACGAGCAGCGCTCCATTGATTCCTTTTTTCAGGCGGTTGCTGAGGAGCGGAACATGCCCGTCTATGGCTTGGACGAAGTGGGCGAAACGATGTTCATGGTCTTTGACCGCGAGCCTTTCCACTGGCAGTGCGACGAATTGCTGAACCTCATCGAATACCCCGAACGCGACATCAAACAGGAGCGCACCATCCGTGATATGTACTTGCAAGGGCGTCTCTCTGATATCGCCTTTCAGGTCGCTGCACCGGACAACCGCTCGACGATTTCGTTCTCCGACTATCAGGTTTATTGCAAGCGCAACACGCAATGGGTCAAGCGTTTGGCGTCGTATCTTCATGACGGACACGCCTTTATCGTGTTGGACTGCATTTATCTTGGTGGCGACAAAGGTCTCATTGCCCAACTCCGCAACGCCGGCTACAAAGTAAAACCCGTAAACAGAAAATGATAAATTATTCCGAACATATTGCGCCCATCTTGGGATTGAAGCAAAGCCAGGTATCCGCCACGATTGCCCTGTTGGACGAGAAAGCGACCATTCCGTTCATTGCCCGCTATCGCAAAGAAAAAACAGGTTCTTTGGACGAAGTCCAAATTGCTGCCATCAGCGAGCAATACAACCGCTTGCAAGAACTAGTCGCCCGCAAGCAAACCATCCTCGAAACCATTGAGGAACAAGGTAAACTAACGCCCGAACTCAAGCAGCAAATCGAGGATTGCTGGTCTGCAACGGACTTGGAAGACATCTACCTTCCCTACAAACCGCACAAAAAAACGCGTGCGGACATTGCTCGCGAAAAGGGCTTGCAACCGCTGGCTGACCGCATCAAAAAGCAATACCCCGAGCCTATAAAAGCCTCCGAAGAAGATTTGCAGGGAGCGCGCGACATCATCGCCGAAGAAGTTTCACAGGACACCAAAGCCCGCAACGCCATTCGCCGCGAGTTCTCCTACACAGCCATCCTGACAACCAAACTCGTCAAAGGCAAGGAAAATGACGAAGAAGCGCAGAAATACAAGGATTATTTCTCTGTTTCCGAACCGCTGAAGCATATTTCTTCGCACCGCCTTCTCGCTATCCGGCGCGCTGAAAATGAGGGAGTTATACGTGTGGACATCTCTGCCGACGTGGACAAATGTCTGGATAAATTGGACCGCCTGTACATCCGCAACGCCACTTTCTCAGCCAAGCAGATGGAACTGGCGTTGGAGGACTCCTACAAACGTCTTCTCAAACCCTCTATCGAGAACGAATTTGCCGCATCTTCAAAGGAAGAAGCCGACACGGAAGCTATTCGTGTCTTCGCCAACAACCTCCGTCAGTTGCTGTTGGAATCGCCGCTCGGGCAGAAACGTGTGCTGGCGCTTGATCCGGGATTCCGCACGGGCTGCAAAATGGTCATTCTCAGCGCGCAGGGTGATTTGTTGCATCACGATGTTATTTTCCTGCACAATCTTGATTCACAGCATACACTTCAGGCTGCCGTGCAAAAATATGGCATCGAAGCCATCGCGATTGGCAATGGCACTGCCTCCCGCGAATGTGAGGAATTTGTCCGCCGCACACTAACATCCGACAATATAGCGGTCTTCGTCGTTTCAGAAAACGGCGCATCGGTCTATTCCGCCTCAAAAATCGCTCGCGACGAGTTTCCGAACGAGGATGTCACCGTTCGCGGAGCCGTTTCTATCGGCCGCCGGCTAATGGATCCGTTGGCGGAATTGGTCAAGATTGACCCGAAATCCATTGGCGTCGGGCAATACCAGCACGATGTGGATCAGACGCGCCTCAAGGAAGCGCTCAACCAAACCGTTGAATCTGTGGTGAACTATGTCGGCGTGGATGTCAATACGGCTTCGCCGTATTTGCTGACGTATATTTCCGGCTTGGGACCGGCTTTGGCACAAAATATTGTCACTTATCGCAGCGAAAACGGTCCTTTCCCTGACCGCAAATCTTTGCTCAAAGTGCCCAAAATGGGAGCAAAAACTTTTGAGCAGTGCGCCGGTTTCCTCCGGATTGCTGGTGGAACGGAGCCGTTGGACAACACCGCTGTCCATCCCGAACGCTACGCCATCGCCAAGAAAATGATGAAAGACCCGGAATTTTCCAATCTTCAAATGGTCCAATCTTCAAATCTGGAGAAGTACGTGACCGACGAAGTCGGTCTCCCCACGTTGACGGACATTCTCCACGAACTGCAAAAGCCTTCTCGCGACCCGCGGACGCAGGCGGAGGAGTTCCGGTTTGATGAGTCCGTTCATTCCATTACCGATTTGCAAGTAGGAATGGTGCTTCCGGGCATTGTTACAAACATTTCCAATTTCGGCGCGTTCGTGGATTTGGGCGTGCACAAAGACGGACTGATTCATATTTCCGAGATGGCGAACCGCCGCATTTCCGATCCGAACGAAGTTCTCTCCCTTCACCAAAAGCTCAAAGTCAAAGTGATTGGCATTGACCTTCCGCGCCAACGAATCCAACTCTCTCTCAAGCAAGTCACCACTTAGCTTGTATTGGGTGATTATTGGGTTATTATTGGGTGATTATTGGGTGATTAGGCCAAGAGAAAGCCGAGAGTAGCCCAAAACAAGTAAAATACAAAAATCGCTAAATCGTAAATCTCAAAATCGTAAATAATATGGCAGACGACAAGAAAATTATCTTCTCCATGGTGGGTGTAAGCAAAACCTTCGCCCCGCAAAAACGAGTGCTCAACAACATTTATCTCTCCTTCTTCTACGGTGCCAAAATCGGCATTATCGGTCTCAACGGAGCCGGTAAATCCACCCTGATGAAAATCATCGCCGGTGTCGAAAAGGAATATGAGGGACAGGTTGTTTTCTCGCCCGGATATTCAGTCGGATATTTGGAGCAGGAGCCCAAACTTGACCCCGAAAAAACCGTCCGCGAGTGCGTACAGGAAGGCGTGCAGCCCATTATGGACCTGCTTAAAGAATACGATGACATCAATAATGCCTTTGCCGATCCCGAGGCGGATTATGACAAACTGCTTGCCCGCCAAGCCGAACTTCAGGACAAATTGGATGCCACCGACGCATGGAATATTGACTCCAAGCTCGACCGCGCAATGGACGCACTCCGTTGCCCCGAAGACGATGCCCTTGTCAAAAATCTCAGCGGAGGCGAGAAACGCCGTGTCGCCTTATGCCGTCTGTTGCTCCAACAGCCTGATATTTTGCTGTTGGACGAGCCGACCAACCATTTGGACGCAGAATCCATAGATTGGCTCGAACAGCACCTGCAACAATACGCCGGAACGGTTATCTGCATTACCCACGACCGTTATTTCTTGGATGACGTAGCGGGTTGGATTCTCGAACTCGACCGCGGCGAAGGTATTCCCTGGAAGGGAAACTACTCCTCTTGGCTGGAGCAGAAAACTGCGCGAATGGCTATGGAAGAGAAACAGGCATCCAAGCGTCGCAAGACCCTTGAACGCGAGTTGGAATGGGTTCGAATGGCGCCTAAAGCCCGTCAGGCAAAGGGAAAAGCGCGTCTCGCTGCATACGACCGCATGATGAACGAGGAGCAGAAAGAGCGCGAAGAGAAATTGGAGATATTTATCCCCAACGGCCCGCGTCTCGGCAACAAGGTTATCAATGCCGAAGGTGTCAGCAAAGCTTTCGGTGACAAGCTGCTCTTTGAAGACCTGAACTTCATGCTGCCGCCCAACGGCATTGTTGGCGTTATTGGTCCGAACGGAGCCGGAAAAACCACCCTTTTCCGCATGATTATGGGCATGGAGAAAGCCGACAAAGGCACTTTCCAAGTCGGCGAAACCGTCAAAGTCGGCTATGTGGACCAAGTCCATTCCAACATAGACCCGAATAAGACTGTCTTTGAAACCATTTCCGGTGGCACAGAGTTTATTCGTGTCGGCGGACGCGAAATCAATGCCCGCGCATATCTCAGCCGTTTCAACTTCACCGGCGCAGACCAAGAGAAGAAATGCGGTGTCTTGTCCGGCGGCGAACGCAACCGCCTGCATTTGGCATTGACGCTCAAATCCGAAGCAAACGTCTTACTATTGGACGAGCCGACCAACGACATCGATGTCAACACCCTCCGTTCATTGGAGGAAGGTTTGGAGAACTTTGCCGGCTGTGCAGTGGTTATCAGCCACGACCGCTGGTTCTTGGACCGTATTTGCACGCACATTTTGGCCTATGAAGGTGACTCAAAAGTCTATTGGTTTGAGGGCTCCTATTCCGAGTACGAAGCCAACAAACGTCTCCGTCTCGGCGAAGAAGCCACACGCCCCAAACGCATCAAATACAGAAAATTGATAGAATAATGCAAATTTATTTGCAAGATTGAAAAAAAAGCAGTACTTTTGCACGCTTTTATGAGCAAAGTTCATTGAAACATCGCCGAGAAACCAAGCATTTATGCTGTCTTGGCGAACGGGAAGTAGTTCAGCCCGGTAGAATGCCTGCTTTGGGAGCAGGAGGTCGCAGGTTCGAATCCTGTCTTCCCGACTTATGAGTTTCACACATTTACATGTTCACTCGCAATATTCAGTTTTAGACGGAATGTCAAAGGTTACCGACCTCGTTGACAAATGTCTGAAAACGAATATGCCTGCCATTGCCCTTACCGACCATGGCAATATGTACGGCATCAAAGAGTTCCTCGACTACTGCAAAAGCGTTAACAAGAAACGGAAAGCCGCTGCAGAAGAAGAAGGCAAAGAATTTGTGCCATTCAAGCCTATTGTGGGCTGCGAAGCATACTGCGCCCGTCGCGGCAGGCATAGCAGGCTCAACGATGAAGCATTTACCGGCGAGGGACGCAAATATGTGATTGACCGTTCCGGTTGGCATCTCATATTATTGGCAAAAAACATGCAAGGTTACCGCAATCTGTGCAAGATTGTGAGTCTTGGTTTCATGGAGGATGCCTTCAACTATACTCCGCGCATTGACAAAGAGCTGCTGGAACAATACCACGAAGGAATTATCTGCTCCTCGGCTTGCTTGGGCGGCGAACTTCCGCAAAAGATCATGCTGGCTCTGTCAAATGGCGCAACACTTGAAAACGGCGGCTTTGCGGAAGCGGAAGAAACCATCCAATGGTTCAAAAACCTGTTCGGGGAAGATTATTACATCGAATTGCAGCGGCATCAGACTACCAAGCCCGGCGGTGACCAAATGGTTTATCAGCGGCAAATGCAGGTGAATCCGGTGCTGATTGCATTGGCGCGGAAATACGGAGTCAAACTGGTTGCCACCAACGATGCGCACTTCGTGGAAGAAGAACACGCCGAAGCCCACGATCGTCTTATCTGCCTGAGTACCAACCACTTCGTGGATGATGTGGATCGCATGCATTACACCAAACAGGAGTGGCTCAAAACGCCCGAGGAAATGGCGGCTATCTTCAGCGACATTCCCGAAGCACTGGCAAATACGCAGGAGATTGTTGACAAGGTGGAGATTTATGACATCGACTCAAAGCCTATTATGCCGAAGTTCCCTATTCCGGAAGACTTTGGAACGGAGGAACAGTATGGCAGCCGCTTGAAACTGGAAGCGGCATATCTGGAGCACCTGACGATGGAAGGCGCGCTCAAACGCTACGGCAAGGAGCGGCTTGAAACAGACGAACAGCTCAAAGAACGCATCCGCTTTGAATTGGATACGATTAACAACATGGGGTTCCCCGGATACTTCCTCATCGTTATGGATTTCATCCGCGGCGCACGCGAAGAATTAGGCGTGAGTGTCGGTCCCGGACGAGGAAGTGCCGCCGGTTCGGTGGTAGCTTACTGCCTGAAAATCACGGACTTGGACCCGCTGGAATATGATTTGCTGTTTGAGCGTTTCCTGAATCCTGACCGTATTTCCCTACCCGATATCGATACGGACTTCGACGATGCCGGACGTGGCAAAGTACTTGAATGGGTGAGCCAAAAATACGGCGAGACACATGTGGCGCACATTATTACCTACGGCGCAATGGCGGCGAAATCGGCAATTGCAGACGTAGGACGCGTGCAACGGATGCCCTTGTCGCAGGTGAACGAAATCAAAGCGCTTATTCCCGAACGCGGCTTCCCCGATAATATTAAAGATGAAAAAGGCAAGTCGCCGAAAGTGAACCTAAAGAACTGCTATAAGTATGTGGACGAACTGCGCCAGATGCTCAACGGCGGTGACCCCGAAATACAATCAGTGCTGAACTATGCGCAGCAACTGGAAGGAACAATACGGCAAGTGGGCATCCACGCTTGTGGTGTGATTATCGGTGCGGATGACCTCACGAACTTTGCGCCGCTGAGTAGCGTGGAGGACAAAGACCTCGGCAAACGAGTGCTTGTGACCGAATACGACGGACATGTGGTAGAAAGCGTTGGATTGATTAAGATGGACTTCTTGGGTCTGAAAACCCTTACTATTATTAAGGAGTGCATCAATAATGTCAAAAAAGCCCGCGGCATTGATATCGACATTGACCATGTCCCGATTGACGACCCCGAAACATACAAGCTGTTCCAGGAAGGACGGACAATCGCGGTCTTCCAGTTTGAGTCGCCCGGAATGCGGAAGTACATGAAAGAGCTCAAACCGACCGTTATCGGCGACCTCATCGCGATGAACGCCCTTTACCGTCCGGGACCAATGCAGTATATTCCGCAGTTCATCCGGCGCAAACAAGGGCTGGAGGAAGTGACGTATGACATCCCTGTTATGGAAAAGTATCTTAAAGATACTTACGGCGTTACCGTTTATCAGGAGCAAGTCATGTTGCTGAGTCGTCTGTTGGCGAATTTTACCCGTGGTGAGTCAGACAAACTCCGTAAAGCAATGGGTAAAAAGCAGATGGCGATTCTGCAAGAGCTCAAAGGCAAGTTCATGAACGGCGGCAAAGCAAACGGCTACGACGAAAAGATATTGGATAAGATCTGGACGGACTGGGAAGCTTTTGCATCATACGCATTCAACAAATCACACGCGGCATGTTATTCCTGGGTGGCATACCAGACAGCCTATTTGAAAGCCCACTACCCTGCCGAATTTATGGCAGCTAACTTGACCGTTTCCAAAGACGATATCAAGGAAGTGACCAAATTCATGGACGAGTGCAAGGCCATGAAAATCAGCATTCTGGAACCGGATGTGAACGAGTCGGAACTGAACTTTACGGTCAACAAGAATGGCGATATACGTTTCGGACTCGGCGGCATCAAAGGTGTCGGAGAAGCCGCTGTGGAAGCGATTGTGTCGGAACGCGAAAAGAACGGCAAATACAAAGATATCTATGATTTCCTTGAGCGCGTGAACTTGCAAAGTTGCAACAAGAAAACAGTTGAAGGTCTGGCGCTTTCGGGTGCTTTTGATTGCTTTGAGGGGATGTACCGCGAACAGATTGTCGGCACGAATGACAAAGGCGAAGTAATGTTGGACGTCCTGATGCGCTATGGCAACACATATCAGCAGGACAAGGCACAACAGCAAAATTCGCTGTTTGGCGACCTCGGCGATGGATTCGGCATCGATATCCACAAGCCGGAACTGCCCAAACCGCCGCGTATGTCGGCGATTGAGAAACTGAACATCGAGAAGAACTTGATTGGAATCTTCCTTTCGGCGCACCCGTTGGATGAATATGAGTTTGAAGTAACGGACTTGTGCGATGTGACTGCCGACGAACTGACGAAGTTTGACGGTTGGCGGACGCCGGAAGCCCGAAACGCTACTACTGCCCCCGCAGAAGGGGAAGAGGAAGAAGATACGCAACGCATTGACCCGAAAGTTTGGATAACCGCACATGAGAACCAACCGATGCATTTAGGCGGCATTGTCACGTCAGCGGAAGAGGCGATTTCCCAGAAAGGCAATCCCTATGGACGCTATGTGATTGAAGATTATTCCGGCAGTTATCGTTTGACCTTATTCGGAAGCACATACCAGCAATGCGCACCGATGCTCAAGCAAAATCTGTATGTCTATATTACAGGAACGATTCAGCAGCGCGGCGCAAACCGCCCATGGTTCAAACCAAAACCCATTGAAGAAGCGGAATATGAGTTTGTGGCGCAACAGGTTGAATTACTGAAAGATACGCAGGCTAAACATGTCCAGACAATAACACTGAAGATTCCGGTGGAACAGGTGACTAAAGAATTTAACGACCAATTGACGGAACAAATCCAGAAAAATCCGGGTCATATCAACCTGAAGATTCAAGTGTATGACGAATCACTGCACAATACAATTACCTTTGTGGCGCAGAGCCATCCGATTGCCATTACCAAAGATTTCTATCATTGGCTGAAAATGCAGGAAATGGATGGTTTGATTAGTCATAAAATTAACTAAGCTTAAAAAAGTGCCGATTTGTCATTTTTATTTGACAAAAATGCACAAAGATTTGCGCATTTCCGTAAAAAGCAGTATTTTTGCGCCGTTTTTGAACGACAAAACAACAAACAATAACAATAATTAAATCATTTTTGGTATGAAGAAGTATTTACTTGTTGCCGTTATGGCAATTGTAAGTGTAGCTTTTGCAGCTGCTCAACCCCGCGCAATCGGTGGTAACCTCGGTGGCGGACTTGGTTTTTCGTATGAACATGGATTTGGTGAATCCAACATGTTGGATGTAGCCGTTTCTGTACCTCTCGTTGGTATGTTTGACGGACATTTTGGTGTTGGCGGTCACGTAACCTATGACTGGATTGATCCTTTCGGTGCAACAGTTCCTTGGAATGAAAAAGGTGAATGGCACTGGTACATGGGTGTCGGTGGTGCTGGCGGTTTGTACAGTTTCAAAGACACATGGTGGTATGCAGGTGTAGCCGGTCATATCGGTATCGAATATGACTTCTGGTTCCCCTTCCAACTTTCTGTTGACTGGCGTCCTTCGTTCGGTGTAAGCAACTGGGGTGACAAAGTCGGCTACGACCTTCACGGTCTGTATGGCATCAGCATTGGCGTACGTTACAAATTTCATTAAAAAAGTGTAAGGGCTTCGCCCACTACGTAATTACTGCCACCGATGAAGATAATGTCTTCGTCGGTGGCTGCTTTTTGTGCAGTACGGACGGCTGAAGACACGGATTTGAAAATTTGAAAATTAGATAATTTGCAGACTTGAAGATACTTGGCTGCAAGCTCTTCTGCCGGAATAGCACGATGAGTTTGGGCTTGTGTGAAGTAATAAACGGCATCGTGCGGAAGAAGTTGCAGCACCACATCAACATCCTTGTCGGAAACCATTCCGAAAACAATATGAAGACGACTGCTTGTAGATACGCTATGCACAGCGTCTCTCTCATTCCGAAGCTTGTCCAACTGTTGCACAACATACTTGATTCCGTGGGAGTTATGCCCTGTATCACAGATAGTTAGGGGCTTTTCTTTCAAAACCTCCCACCTGCCCCGCAAACCGGTCAACCCACACACATGAGCAAACCCTTCTGCTATGGCCGATTTATCAATGGACAATTTGCCAACTGACGCTAACGCTCGAAGGGCGACATAGGCGGTTTGCTGATTTTTGTCCTGATAAATGCCCTGTAATTCACAAGCAGGAACATCACGCAACCGGCATTTGCGCAGATAACCGCACTGGTCGGCAAACCATATTTTACAATCGGTCGTCTCAAGTCCGTCACCAAGTATATTGTTCTCACGGGCTGCTTCAAGGAATACCGGCGCTGTCTCTGGGTCCGTTTCGCCAATGACGCAAGGCACATTTGGCTTGATAATTCCGGCCTTCTCACGCGCTATAGCAGCCAGCGTGTTACCAAGAAACTCCGTATGATCAAAGCCGATGTTCGTAATAACGGAAAGCAACGGCGTAATGATATTTGTGGAATCCAAACGCCCGCCCAAACCGGTTTCAACAACGGCAACATCCACCTCTTCGCGGGCAAACCGGTCAAAAGCCAGAGCTGTCGCAATCTCAAAAAAAGAGGGTTTTATCGCAGCCCCGTCACATAGAATCTTTTCACTTTCGGCAGAAAACCGCTCTACAAAGCGCACAACATCTTCCTCGCCTATCATTTCTCCGTTAATCCGGATTCGCTCACGGAAATCCACCAAATGCGGCGACGTAAAAAGTCCCACCTTGTAACCGGCACTTTGAAGAGCGGCGGCAATAAGATGGGACGTTGACCCCTTTCCGTTCGTGCCTGCCACATGAACGCTTCGGAATTTCGTGTGCGGATTGCCAAAGTGCGCCATTAAGGCTTCAACATGTTGCAAACCGGGCTTATAAGCCGCTGCACCCACCAAATGAAAGGCAGGTGCAGCAGAATATAGATATTGTATCGCCTCTTGGTATGTCATGCCTGCTTGTTGTACTCTTCCAATGCTTTGCGGAGAACAACCATTGCTTTGCGGAGGTCGTCTTTGTTGAGGATATACGCCATTCGGACTTCCTGTTTCCCCTCTCCGGGTTCCGTGTAGAAACCGTTTCCGGGAGCCATCATTATCGTCTGCCCCTCATAACTGAAATCGGCAAGACACCATTTGCAGAACTTCTCGGCATCATCCACCGGCAGTTTCACCATCACATAAAACGCTCCCATAGGCGACGGCGCAAACACACCCGGAATCTGGTTGAGTTGGTCAATCAGGAAATTGCGGCGGGAGAGGTATTCGTCATACACTTCCTCCATATATTCCTGCGGGGTCGACAGAGACGCTTCAGCGATAACTTGCCCGATTAAAGGCGGCGAAAGACGTGCCTGACAGAATTTCATAACCGCTTCGCGCACTTTTTTGTTCTTTGTTATCAGTGCGCCGATTCGGATACCGCACTCCGAATACCGTTTGGAAACGGAATCCACAAGCACTACATTTTCTTCAATTCCATCCAAATGGAACGCGGAAATATAAGGCCGTTTGGTATAAATAAACTCGCGATACACTTCGTCGGAAAAGAGATACAAATTATATTTCTTGACGATGTCGCGAATCTGTTTCATCTCGGATTTGGAATAGAGATACCCTGTCGGATTATTCGGATTGCAAATCAGAATCGCGCGGGTCTTGTCAGTAATCTGCTTCTCAAATTCCTCTACCGGCGGCAGTTTGAAGCCGTCTTCAATATGGGTCTTGACGGACTTGACAATAGCACCGCAGGAAATGGCAAACGCCATATAGTTCGCGTATGACGGGTCTGTCACAATAATCTCGTCTCCCGGATTGAGACACGCCATGAACGCAAAAAGAATCGCCTCGCTACCGCCCGCAGTGATGATGATTTCGTCCGGCGAGAGGTCAATGCCGTATTCCGCGTAATAACCGACCATCTTCGTGCGCAACGATTGCGTGCCCTGCGAGGGCGAGTAATCAAGAATGTCGCGGCTCAGGTTGTGCACGGCATCCATGGCGCACTGCGGCGTCTTAATATCCGGCTGACCGATGTTGAGGTGATAAACATGCACTCCGTTTCGCTTGGCGGCGTCGGAATACTTGGCAAGTTTGCGGATAGGTGACTGCGGCATATTGACCGCACGAACTGAAATATCCATAGTGCTATTTTATTTAATCATTTTCTCCAATGCATCGCGGAAGGCGGCGGTTGAGCCGAAGTCCTTGATGGTTTTCAAGTTGGCAACGCGCTGACGGACGGATTCGACGGCGTGTTTCTGCAGTTTGGTGGCAGATGG
>CAJOFV010000029.1:0-10346 GCA_905233925.1 Paludibacteraceae bacterium | reverse complement strand
TAAAGCATCGTCGCATGAACAATCGTTGCGTTCGTGAGCTTGTAGCAGGCCGCTCCGGATACCTTGTGCCCGTCAACAAGTATATCGTTGTGCTCCGTCGTAACCGCCTCATAACCAATCTTTTGCAGCGCGTCGGCAAGTTTCGCAATAAACATCTCAAACTCAACTTGCGCGTGCGTCGAAGGCGTTATGTGCGAGACCATCACGTTACCATTGTCCGCATAAACGCACCCTCCCCCGCTCTTGCGCTGCACGATATTTATATGGTGTTCGCGGCAATATGCTTCATTTACCTCCTGCTCGCGGACTTGGTGTTGCCCGTATATAACCGTCGGCGCAACAACCCACGTAAAAAACACCGGCTCCTGAACATCTGCGGCAAGTTCCTGCTCCAGTTGCAAATACTCGTCCAGCCGCAAACCTTCTATAGGACGAAACGTCTTCAAATCTTCGGCTCGGCTATTTCCTTACCGGCGCAGAAGCGTTTGACAATCTGGCGGTCGTCGCCAAGATAAACATAGCGCTCCAAGCGGTGCGGCAGGGAGTAGTTATCTATATTAAGGTCTGCGTCATCTATGACAAGCGCGTCAAATGCATACCCTTTCTCGAAACTGCCGACTTTCCCGAAGAACGCCCCACCCGACTTGGTGGCAAGCCAGAACGCTTCGCTGAGCGTCAGGAACTTCAGCGCACCTTTGGATTCGGCATATTTGAGTTTGCTGATTTGCAGCGCGTACTGCATCACGCGGAAAATCGAAAGGTGATGTCCGCCGGAAATATCGCTGCCAAGCGCCACGGGCACGCCTTCGTTCAAGAACGTCCGAATCGGTGCCATACCGGATGCCAGGTTGCAGTTGGATGTCGGGCAATGCACCACATAGACATGATTTTCCTTCATCAGACGCAGCTCCTCGCCTTCCGTATAGCAGCAATGTGCCATCAGCGTCGGCGTGTCGCCGAACAAACCGTAACGCCGGTACGCATCCCCGTAGCACGTCGATTCGGGCTCCAATTCCTTTACCCACGCTATTTCCGAGCGGTTCTCGCTCAAATGTGATTGAACGGGCAAGTTATATTTCCGCGCCAGTTCGCCGAGAGCCTTGAGCATGTCCGGCGTGCAGGACGGCACAAAGCGCGGCGTCACAATCGCGCTGACCAGTTTATTGCCTTTCAGGTGATTCATCAGTGCTTCCGTGTCGCGCACAGCCTCTTCCGTCGTGTTCGAAAGCGTGTCAGGTCCGTTGCGATTCATGCCCACCAAACCGATCATCGCGCTCATTCCGGCTGTCGTGAAGAGGTCTGCAAGCAGTTTGCTCGCCTCGGGATGAATGGTTGCAAACGCCACCGTACGCATCGTGCCGTTCGCCCAAAGGTCATGCACAAAACGGCGGTACATCTTCTCCGCATACGCAAGGTCTTTGTATTTCGACTCCTCCGGAAAAGTGTATGTATTCAGCCACGGCAGCAGTTCAAGATCCATCGCAATGCCCTGATTGCGGTATTGCGGCGCATGAACATGCAGGTCGTTCATCGCGGGAATAAGCAACTTGTCGCCAAAGTCTGTCACTTCTGCGCCTTTGTATTCCGCCGGCAACTGTTCATACACACCTTCCACAAGGCCGTTGTCATTCACCGCCACATAACCGCCTTCGAGAACCTGAAATGCCTCTGGCGACGGGGTGAACATAATGTTTGCACGATAGAGTTTCATGGTATAATCATTTATTCATTTGCTTTTTTTTCTTCTGCCTCCTCTTTTTTCTTCTTGAAGAAAAGGAGCAGAATGAGGTAGTTAATCACGCCGGCAATAAGAATCACGACGAATCCTATATTTCCGTCGTTCCAATTCGGCAACAGGTGCACTAAAATCGGCAGCAAACCGAACTGGATAACCAGATTGATTGCCCTCGCGAACAAGAATCCGCCGGCATTTTTCCAACTGGGTTTGGAACTGAATGTGTACCACGCGCTCAGGAAATAGTTCGGAATCATCTCCATGACAAAACCTATTCCGAACGCCACAAAATAAAGGAACGAATTCTTTTCCGGCTGGTTCAGACACCACATTGCGCCCATAAAAAACAGCGTCTGCACGAACGTGCCTGTCATTCCGAGAATGACGAAACGCGTTGCGCTGCGGGCGTGTCCGGGCAGATATGAGGTCGGTAGTTTCATAGTGCGCCAAGCAATTCTTCCATAGCTGCATTAAGTCCGTTCACATCGCGTCCACCCGCAGTAGCCATCCACGGCTGACCGCCTCCGCCGCCCTGAATATGCTTGGCGGCTGACTTAATCATCGCTCCGGCGTTCTTGCCTTCATCAACAAGCGGCTGGCTGAGGAACACCGAAATCATCGGTTTGCCTTCCCACGAGGTCGCTCCGACAACGGCAAACTTCACGTCAGTAAACTTACCGCGCAGCAGCGGCATCACATTACGAATCATATTCGGGTCTGTTTCGCCGTCCAGACGCACAAGTTTGATGCCGTTATAATCTTGCGCCGCGTTAATCAGGTGGTCGCGATACATAGCCACCTTCTCTGCCACAAAGTCCTCAATTTGCTTTTTCAGACCGTTGTTTTCCTCGATGGCTTTGTGAATCGCACCCGCCAAATCGGGAGCGTTGTTGAACAGCTGACGCAACTCGTTGACCATGTCTAACTGCCTGTAATACAGCTCATCAACTTTAGCGGCAGTCACCGCCTCAATACGGCGAATGCCCGCAGCAACACTCGTTTCCATGATTATTCGCACCGCCCCGATGCGTCCGGTCGAAGAAACATGACATCCGCCGCAAAGTTCAATCGAAGGTCCATATTTAATCACGCGCACATCATCGCCGTATTTCTCGCCGAACAACGCCATTGCACCCATTTCTTTGGCTTTGGCTATCGGCGTGTGACGGCTTTCTTCGAGGTGCATGTCCTCGCGAATCAGCTTGTTCGCCAGACGCTCCACTTCGCGCAGTTCCTCCGGCGTCACTTTCTGGAAGTGACTGAAATCGAAACGCAAACTTTCAGGTGTTACCAAACTACCCTTTTGCTCCACATGTTCGCCAAGTACTTGACGCAGCGCGTAGTGGATAATATGCGTCGCCGAGTGGTTGCAGGCGATTGCCTGACGACGCTCCGCATCCACTTTCGCAACCATCTTCGCGCTCGGCTCTGCGGGCAACTCCAACATAATATGCACCGGCAAACCGTTCTCGCGCTTGGTGTCAATAATCTTCAAATCTTCAAATTTCGAATCTTCAAATCGGAGACATCCGGTGTCTCCGACTTCGCCGCCCATTTCCGCATAGAACGGCGTCTTCGAAAGCACCACTTGATAAAACTCTTTGCCCTTCTGGCTCACTTTGCGGTATTTGAGAATTTCCGTCTCGCACTCCAGCTCATCATACCCCACAAACTCTGTCTCGCCTTCTGCCAGAACCGTCCAGTCGCCCAAATCCTGCTTGTTCGCGCTGCGTCCCATTTCCTTTTGGTGCGCCAGAGCCTTATTATATTCGTCCTCGTTGGTGGTCATTCCGTTCTCGCGCAGAATCAGTTCCGTGAGGTCAAGCGGGAAACCGTACGTATCTTTCAGCGTGAACACATCCACACCCGAAATCTCTGTCTTTCCGGCTTTGCGTGCATCAGCAATCAGCTTGTCCAACAGCGAAATTCCCTTGTCCAGCGTACGCAGGAACGCCTCTTCTTCGGCTTTGATAACCGGCGTAATCTGTTGCTCCTGTTTGCGCAGTTCGGGATAAGCTTCGCCCATGTCCGCAATCAGTTGCGGCACAAGTTTGTACAGGAACGCCTCACGCTGTTCAAGGAACGTATATCCGTAACGCACCGCACGGCGCAGGATTCGGCGGATAACATATCCCGCTTTCTCGTTCGACGGCAGTTGGCCGTCCGTTATCGCAAACGCAATCGTCCGGATGTGGTCTGCAATCACGCGCATCGCGATGTCCACATCTTCGTTCTTTCCGTATTCAGCACCGGTCAGTTCGCCGATTTTGTGCAGCATAGGCTGGAACACGTCTGTATCATAGTTGGACTGCTTGCCCTGAATCGTACGCACCAGACGTTCAAAGCCCATGCCGGTATCTATCACTTTCTTGGCCAGCGGCTCCAGACTGCCGTCCGCCTTGCGGTTGAACTGCATAAACACAATATTCCAAATCTCAATCACTTGCGGGTGGTCTTTGTTCACCAGCTCGCGACCGGCCACTTTGGCTTTTTCTTCGGCGCTACGGCTGTCCACGTGGATTTCCGAACATGGTCCGCAAGGACCTGTGTCGCCCATTTCCCAGAAGTTATCATGCTTGTTACCGTTCAGAATATGGTCGGCAGGCAGATGTTTCGCCCAAATCGAAGCAGCTTCGTCATCGCGGCTCAAGCCCTCTTCCGGAGAGCCTTCAAACACGGTCGCATACAGATTTGCAGGGTCAATCTTCAGCACATCCACAATGTACTCCCACGCAAAATCGATGGCATCTTGTTTGAAATAATCGCCGAACGACCAGTTGCCCAACATTTCGAACATTGTGTGGTGATACGTGTCGCGTCCCACTTCTTCAAGGTCGTTATGTTTGCCGCTTACGCGCAGGCATTTCTGGCTGTCTGCCACGCGCGGATATTTAATCGGGTCATTACCTAAAATGATTCCTTTCCACGGATTCATGCCGGCGTTGGTGAACATCAGCGTCGGATCGTCTTTGATTACCATCGGAGCACTCGGAACTACCTGATGCCCTTTGCTTGCCATAAAGTCCAAAAAGGACTGTCTGATTTCTTTACTTGTCATTATTTTAATTCAATTTTTACCAAATTTTCAGCCATTCAAAAGCCGTTTTTAACCTCATTTTTTATAAATATATATCTATATATATTTAACACCTTATTTTATTGCACTATTATTGCACCATTATTGGACCATAATTGCACTATTCTTGCACCATAAAGCACCCTTTACCGAGACGCTGCCTTGCTTTGGAAGACTTTTCCTTCCCTGTTTTCCAATATGGTTACCCAATAGTTTCATTCGGGCTGCAAAAATACAACATTTTTTTGAAATATGCAAATTTTTAGTGACAAAATTTGTGTAATTGTGAAAAAAGTAGTACTTTTGCGCAAATTTAGAAACCCTTAAAATTTTTCGCTATGAAGTATCAGTGTAATGTTTGTGGTTGGGAGTATGATCCCGCCGTTGGTGTACCCGAAGCAGGAATCCCTGCCGGAACGGCATGGGAAGATGTTCCCGAAGATTTTGTTTGCCCGCTTTGCGGCGTTGCTAAAGACGATTTCTCACCCGCAGAATAAGTATGAATCCACATATCCTCTACATCGGTTGTGACGACGAAACGTTGCCACTGTTTGAAAGTCAGTATGCCCTTCCGGAAGGAATGTGCTACAATAGTTATCTCGCCGAAGGTCATAAATTGGCCGTCATCGACAGTGTGGATGCACGCAAAACCGATGAATGGCTGCAAAACATCAAAGCCGCCCTGCTCGACCGCAAGCCGGATTATCTGGTGCTGCAGCACTTGGAGCCCGACCACAGCGGTTCGGTAAATGCCTTCCTCGCAGCCTACCCCGCAACCACTGTTGTTTGCACGGCAAAGGCACAGACCATGATGGCGCAGTTCGGCATCGCGCCGCAAAACGTACTGCCTGTCAAGGAAAACGACATCCTCGACCTGGACGGTTTGCATTTGCAGTTCTTCCTTGCTCCGATGGTACACTGGCCGGAAGTGATGATGACCTACTGCCCCGAAGCGGAGACGTTCTTCTCGGCTGACGCATTTGGCAAATTCGGTGTGTATCATGCAGACGAGGACGATTGGGCATGCGAAGCAAGACGTTATTACTTTAATATCGTCGGCAAATACGGCTTGCCGGTCAGCAACGTCCTCAAAAAAACCGACGCGCTGAAAATCAGCACGATTTGTCCGCTCCATGGTCCCGTTTTGGAAGGGGAAAAATTGCAGGAAGCGCTCCGCCTGTACAATATTTGGTCCAAATATGACGTGGAAACCAAAGGCATTCTCGTAGCGCACGCCTCTATTCACGGCAACACCGCCAAAGCAGCGGAAGAACTGGCAGAAATGCTGCGCGCACGCGGCGCGGAGAAAGTGGCTGTTACGGATTTGTGCCGCGATGACATGGCAGAAGCCGTTGAAGACGCGTTCCGCATGGACAGAATGGTGGTTTGCGCCTCCTCGTACGACAATAATGTTTTCCCGCCGATGCACCTCTTCTTGTGGAAATTGCAACAGAAAGCCTACCAAAACCGCACGGTCGGAATCGTGGAAAACGGTTCTTGGGCGCCGTCTGCAGGCCGCGAGATGAAAGCGCTGTTGGAAACCATGAAAAATGTCACCATTCTCGAACCGATGGTGACAATAAAGAGTTCGCTAAACGACGAGTCGCGTCAGGCTTTGGCGCAACTCGCAGACACTCTGGTTAAGAAATAAGCGCAGATTACTCTTGCGCAAAATATTTCCACAGCGGCGCGGCATGAAGTGCCTGCACAATTTCGCCCTCTTCGAGCAATTCGCGCACTTCCGCCTGCTCCATAACATGGATTCGAATATCCTCTGTAGCTTCTTGATGTTGAGTCGTAACCGGCTCAACATCTTTTGCTAAATACGTGTAAGACAGGTTGTTATGATTTGTCGGATTCGGACTGAGCACCATAAACTCACTCCACTCTCCTCCGCCGAAACCGGTTTCCTCCAACAGCTCGCGTTTGGCGGCTTCCAACGGCGTTTCGCCTTCGTCCACTACACCCGCTACAAGCTCGTAATGCGTTTCGCCCAAAGCGTGACGGTACTGGTCTATCATCACCATTTTCCCGTCTTTGGTCAGCGCAATGACATTTATCCAGTTCGGGAACTCAAGCACAAACCACGTCGGAATCTGCTTGCCGGACGGCATTTCCACACATTCCTGACGCACAGACAACCATGGCCCGAGACGCAAGATGTTCTCGCTCTTGAGCACTTTCCACTTTCTGTTTTCCGGTTTATTCATATAATATTTGTTTTTGCACATTTTTCCACTTCAGCGTCAGATACACCACGCGGGCTGTCAGATGGAGAAAATACGCGATGTACAACGCCTGTATGCCAAGCCAGTAATACAACGCCGCATACCCTGCCACAAAACCGAACGCCGCCCAAAGCATAGCGTTGCGAATCTCTTTTCCGGCAGTTGCTCCCACATAGATTCCATCCCACATAAATGCCAGCGTCGAAACAATAGGCATCGCTATCAGCCAGCCGAGAAATGGTCTGACGGCCTGTAACACATCCTCATCATCCGTCATCAGCCGCACGCAATCAATGCCGCCAAACGCATAAATAAGCGTAAAGAGCACGCCGACACCGATACTCCAGTTAAACAAAATCCGCACTACGCGGCTCAATGTCTTTTCGTCTGCTCCCTCGCCGATATATTTGCCGACCAGCGCTTCGCCCGCATACGCAAAGCCATCCACGAAATAGCTGAACAGCATAAACAGCTTCATCAATATACTGCTCACCGCCAGCTGCACATCGCCGTAACCACCCGCTATAGCTGTAAATCCGACATATACAATCATGAAACACAGCGAACGGATAAACAGGTTCGTATTCAGCCGCATCAAGCGCCCGAGCGAACGGAACACACGCAGCTCGGCGGTTTTCCAGATAGCCAGGAACTTCCCGTATTTGGCAAACAGAATAATCACCGCAAGCAGCAAGCCCGTGAATTGTGCGATAACCGTTCCGTACGCTACGCCTATAGCGCCAAGCGGCGTATATACCGCCAACACGTACGATGCCGCCATATTCACCACATTCACCACAATATCACACGCCATCGGCGAAACGGTGTCCTGCATACCGATAAACCACCCTTTCAGCGCCATTAACGCCAACGTTGCCGGAGCTGCCCAGATACGCACAAAGAAATACGACCGTGCAAAATCCGCCACTTCGTCCGAGCACGGCACACACGCCAAAGCGGCTGTCACAAACAGCCACTGAAGCAGCCAGATAACCGCCGTTGCCAAAGCGGTAATGGTCAAACTCTGCGCCAACAGCTTTGCACATTCACGGTCATCCTTTCGGCCGAACGCCTGTGCAGTCATGCCGGATGTTCCGACGCGCAGAAACCCAAAATTCCAGTACAGCAAATCAAACAGCATCGTCCCGACCGCAATGCCGCCGATGATGGTTGCATCTGCAATATGCCCGACAATGGCGGTATCCACTAATCCGACCAACGGAATAGTGATGTTAGCGAGAATACTCGGAATAGCTAATTTGAGAACAGAACGATTCAATTATCAATTATCAATTATCAATAATAATGCCGCCTCCCACTAAAATATCGTCCTGATAAATGACCGCAGACTGCCCGGGAGTAACTGCCCAAACAGGCTCGGAGAACGTCAGCAGACCGTCAGAATAACGTGCTTCACTCGGCTGGCTTCTATATCGGATTTGCGCAAAAACAGACTGCGAAGAGTCTCCACGGAAGAAATCGCCGCTTATTCGCACTGTATTCGTCAGCAAATCATCATGTGCGCCAAGCGTCACAATATTACGCGCCGCGTCTATTTTTGTCACGAAAGCAGGCGTGCCAAGTGCCACGCCCAAACCCTTGCGCTGACCGATGGTATAGTTCGTATAGCCGGCGTGCCGGCCGATGATTTTACCGCTTGCATCCACATAATCGCCCGCACTTGTTTCCACCCCTTCGGATGCCAAAAATGTCCTGTAATCATTGTTCGGCACAAAGCAAATCTCCTGTGATTCGGTCTTTTTGCTCAACTTCTCAAAGCCATGCTGCAAAGCGATTTCGCGCACCTGCTGCTTGGTCAGATTGCCCAACGGGAAAATGGTTCGGCGCAGGTTCTCGTCCGTCAGCATCCACAGAAAATACGTCTGGTCTTTACGGCTGTCCGCTGCTCTGCGCAGGCAGAATCGACCGTTATGCTCGGCTATTCGCGCATAGTGCCCCGTAGCAATATAATCGCAGCCGTATTCGTCCGCCGCTTCCATGAGTTTGCCCCATTTGATGTGCGAATTGCACAGCACGCACGGATTAGGTGTCCGTCCGTGACGGTATTCATCCACAAAATTCGCAATCACGCTTTGACGAAACGTCTCGCGATAATCCAAAATATGGTGCTCAAAGCCTAATTGTTCCGCCAGATGCTTTGCTTCCATAATCGACTCCACCGAGCAGCAGCCTTTTTCTTTGGCAAGGCAGCTTTCTTTGATAGAATCAAACGTGCGGAACGTGCAGCCCACCAATTCATATCCCTGCTCCAACAGCAGCATCGCAGCCACAGAACTGTCAATGCCGCCACTCATGGCTATGAGCACTTTTTTTCCCACAGATTCAACGGATTCTTTAGTGATTATTTACTCCACTCCAACATCTTTTGTATCGGCAAAACAGCCTTTTCGGCTATCTCCGCAGGCACAAACACTTCGTTTGCCTCGTCCCGCAGACACGCCAACAGTTTCTCCAGCGTATTCTGCCGCATATACTCACACTCGTTGCAACTGCAGCCCACGCCTTCCGTCATTTCCGGCGGCACAGGAATCAGATTCGCTGTCGGGCAAGCCTTGCGCATTTCGTGCAAAATGCCGCTTTCGGTAACAACGATAAAGTCTTTTATTTCAGCGTGTTGCTTTACGTAATTCAGTAATGCCTGCGTGCTTCCTATTTCGTCCGCAAGGTTCAGAATAATCTGTTTGCACTCGGGATGTGCTAATACTTTGGCATTCGGATATTGTGCCTTCAGTTGCAGCAGCGCCTCCACCGAGAAACGCGAATGCACGTGGCAGCATCCGTCCCACAAATCCATCTTCCGCCCTGTGACGGAGTTCACATAATTGCCCAAGTTCTTGTCCGGCCCAAACAGGATCTTCGCATCTTCGGGCAGGCGGTTTACAATCTTCAGCGCGTTGCTGCTCGTTACCACCACATCCGTCAGCGCCTTTACGGCCGCCGATGTATTGACATACGATACGATGGTATGCTCCGGATGAGCGGTTTTCCACGCTGCCGAATCCTCTGCCTTGCAGCTGTCCGCCAACGAACAACCCGCCGTCGGGTCAGGCAGCAGCACTTTCTTGTCCGGGCACAGAATCTTCGCCGTTTCCGCCATGAAATGCACACCGCATACAACTAATATCTCTGCGTCCGTCTGCGCGGCTTTCTGCGCCAACGCCAACGAGTCGCCGATAAAGTCTGCCACTTCCTGAATTTCCGGACGCTGGTAGTAATGCGCCAGGATAATGGCGTGCTTTTCCGCGCATAACGCCCGTATTTGTTCACAAATAGCCATTATAGTACT
>CAJOFV010000028.1 GCA_905233925.1 Paludibacteraceae bacterium | reverse complement strand
GGCTGAAAGAAAAAGGCTATCATCGCCACGAGCAGCAACGCGTAACCGGTATATGTAATGCCGACTCCCCACGGGTCGTAGTTATACGTGAGCACCACGCCCTGTTCGTCGCTGTCATAATCGGACTGGCAGAAGCGGTAACCGTGGTACTTGAGCGGTTTGTTCATGCGCATCGTTCCTTCGTCCACGACGAGCGGTGTCCGGCTTCTGTCAAGCAGCCGCAGTTCCGTAATGAAATCCGCAGGATTATTGTCCGCGTCGCAGACCACCTGAAAATCCCAAAGGAAAAGAGTTAATGTTGAATGTTTTGTTTTTAAGGAAGAGGCTTTGTCGGCGCGCAGGTGTATTTCCCCCTGTTCGCCGAAGAAATGCGTCACACACGCCCCCGCGACGATAGTCACGAGGGCGATGTGCAACAGCAAAGTTACAGGTTTATATCGCATTAATGAACGCAACGATAGCATCTCTGTCTTCTTTAGGCAGCTGATAGAACTGCTGTGTGGGCCAGTAAGCGTCGGACTGATTACTGTAACCGTGCCACATAATCGCTTCTATGACGTTGCGTGCGCGGGTGTCGTGCAGACGCGCTTCGTAGGCGTCACCGGTGGCTTTTCTGTGCAGGCCGCGTCCCCAGAGCGGTGTGGTGCGGCACCATCCCGTGCGGATGTCATTCTCCATGCACAGTTTATGCTGAATCATGTCGGTGTAGGGCCAGATTTTCTGATTCGGATGGCGCGGCAGTTTGCCGTCTCCGGCGGTAAAGAATCCGTTCGGGTCACGCACTTCGTCTGAACCTGTTGTCCATGTCGGACGGTGGCAGTAGTCGCAGCCTATTTGCGTGAACAGTTCTTTGCCGCGCAGCACTTTCTTGTCGGTCACGTCACGCGCTGCCGGAACAGCCAGACCACGATGCCAAACCATGACCTGCGTAAATTCCTCGTCCGTCATTTCGGCAGGCAGGGTCTTGCCGGTAAGGTAGTCGTAAATCTCCTGCTCTGTGCCGAATTCCGCCTGTATTTCGGGGTCTTTCGACGCATACTCGGCGTAAATCGTACCATTCAAATCAAGGTAATGATACGTTCTGTCGCTGCGTGTCACGTTGGTGATGTTCCAGATGGCGTTAGCGCCTGCACCATCCTGTAAAGGACCACGTGTGAGCGCGTAGGTAAAGCGTTTCGGACCCCATTTCGAGTCGTTCTTATAGTACCCGCTCTCCACGAAGCCGCCGTTCCAGAAGGCCGGATTAAGTCCGTTCTTCAGCTTCGGTGTTCCGTCCGCCAGTTTGTCATTCGCTTCTTTCTCATACTGCGCAATAATGTCCGCGTCGGTGATGGCGTCCAACAAGCCCGAGCCATAAACACCAATAGTGTTTTCGAGCTTGATTTCATAGCCTTCGCTTTCCAACAGTCCGTCGGGGTCACGATAACCCTGATTATACACATACACCGCAGTGTTCGGCATTTTCACTTCCGGATAACGCAGTTCGTAGGTTTCACCGTCCGCAAACTTGTTGCCGTGTTCGTCTGTCGCGGTTTTCCATGTCACCGTAATCTGATCCGGGTCAAGCGGGGCTTTGAAGGGTGCAGCGCCGAAGAGTTGGGGCATACCCGCAAGCCACGGCACATACGCCTGCGTAGCAGGATTAATAACTACCAGCAGCGTTCCGTTACCCACATTGGCGGCATCGTACTTTCCTGCCGGCACACTCGTTCCGTGCGAGTAGTTCGGGTGGCAATGTTGACAGGACGCACGCACATAAACCGGTCCGAGACCGTGCTGACGGCCTGTTTCGTTGGTTACAAACGGCTTCTCCGCGATTTGGTCACCTTGGGCGAACTGTTGGCTGAGTCCGGCCTCTTCAGTCGCCGGAGTCGGCTGACGGAAGGTCATGGATGTCTGGTTGGTGGTGGTTCCCAACTTACCGCCGGTGTAGTACCATTCCGGCAGGGTTTCCTGCTGTTCGGGCTCTTCCGACTGCTCCTTGTCCTTACAGCCGACTAATGCTACGGCTGCAAGCGCGATAAACAAAAATTCTTTCTTCATAATTTGCTTCTCCTATTTTTCCATTACTTTGACAGAAGCGGTAACACTTCTTTGTTAAGCACATCTTCCAGTTCTGCGACTTTGTCGATGGCAGCTTTCACTTGCGGGTTATTCTTCGCCGTGTTTTCGAAGTCGGTGATGGCTGCGATGGCTGCGATGGCTTCATCTATTACCTTCCGCACTTTCGTATCCAGCGACGCGTCCGTTTTCTTCACAAAATCCGACACGCTTGCATCGCCTGCTTTCGCGCCGCAATAAGCGTTCTTGATAGAACGGATATTATCTGCGAAGTCCTCCGTGGAGGTGCAACTGTACGGCGACTCGATATAATCACGCTTTTCCGGCGTACTGCTGATGTAGGGGTTGCCTAATTTCAGTTCCGCCACTTCGCCGGCGATGTCCACACAGCCTGCGATTATTTCTTCCGCGGCTTCCTGGTAGGTCTTGTACAGCGAACCCGCTTTGCCCGCATTTTCCATCTGCTCACCGTACCGGTCTTCAAACAAATCCACTTCGCCGTCTTCTAACAACTGGGCTTTTGCGGCACTTACTTTGCCCGCCCAACAGTACTCCAACAGACACGCCTGCTGCGTCAGGTCTTCCACAATACCGTACAGATAAACCGCTTCCGCGTGTGTCAGGTTAGCGGCGTGTGTTTTGCCTGTTCCGATGGCACGGCCGTCCTTGATGATGCTCTCAAACAGCAGGTACTCCGCTGCATGGAAGCCCTTAAGCGCGTAGCCGAGTTTGTCGCCCACGTACGCACCACCTTCCTCTTCGATGGCAGCCATGCGGTCTGCATCGTGCAGCAACGCGTTCATCGCGTTGAAATCCAGCGGCCACGAATCGATGTGCGGGTCGATGTTGTGTGCTGCTGCAGGCCCGTAAAGGAACGCCTCGCTCTGCTCCCAGTACTTGCGCATCAGGCGCCACGAAGCACCTGCTTCCGCCATCAGACCCGCATAATCCTTGTCGTTTGTTACTTTCTCAAGGATTTGCTCTGTCTGCTCCAACAGCGCCATTCCGGCATCTGCCATGTTGCTGTAGGTCGCAATGACGGTGTTGGTCACATACGGCGTAACTGCCTGTTTCAGCGCTGACTCCTTGTCTGTGGTGACCGTTTCCGTGTCACTGCTTTTGTCTTTACAACTAACCAGTCCTCCCAGGAGTCCCAAGCAGACCAGTCCTGACAATAAGAATTTTTTGTTCATAATCATATTATTTTAGAGTTGGTAAAATCCTGCATAAACGATACCTACGGCGATTTGGGGTTCGTCATTGTATATTTTCCCGCGTGTGCCGTCCGCGCGTGTTCCCTGCTTCAATATGCCGTAAGAGAACTCCGCTTTCACAGCGATTTGCTTAATTGGGAAATAGTTGATTCCGACGGCTATGCGGTGGCGTCCGCACCACGCGTACATGTCCGTCGGTTTGTTGTCGTAGCGGAACATCGAGTCGTAGTAGTCATAGCGGCCGAATACATAGAATTGCTGCTGTTTGTCCACGAGCTTGCGGTTTAGCGAGAAGAAATCATATCCCGCTTCAACGCCTGCTGCCAGCACGTCGCTCGCCACCCACTGTTTGCTCGACACACTTCCTTTGCGCATGGAGATATTATACTGTGTAATCGCCGCAGCATCGCTCAAGTGTCCGTACGTAAAACCGCCGCGCAAAACAACGCCGTAGTCCTTGTACGCGAAATCAAACGCCCCTATACTGACCATGCCTTTCACGTCCTTGTAGGCGCTTTCGTCCAGTTCCGCGTTCGTCTTGCTCAAGGTGTTCCGGAACGAATTGCCGCAGTAACCGCTCAAACCCAGCCGCAGGCCTTTCACGCCCGTATAATCCACACGCGCTGCGCCGGCGAATACGTTCGCTAACTTGAACTCATACGGACTGCCTGCGCCCGGCTTCACCCAGTTCTTGCGGTTGAAACGGTCGCTGTCCAGTCCGGGCAGGAACATCGCCTGGTAATGCCACCCCTTCGGCGTCGAGCCCATAAACGTCAGCGCCACCTCGTGCCACGTGCTCGGTATGATGGTAAACTCGCCTTCGTTACGGTACACCCCGAAATACTCGGTCGATTCGTGGTGCGCGTTCAGTCCGCCGACCGGAATAACCTGCATTCCTGCCCGCAGAACGGCGTACTGGTTGAATTTCTTTTGCAGCCAGAACTGCTCCAGAGCCACTTCACCGCCGCGTTCCACTTCCTGTTCGTACTCACCGCCTTCTTCCTCTTCTATTTCCACGGCAGACTCCGTGCCGCCGTGCTCGAACTCAATCTCTGTGCCCACGCTCCAGCCTTTGCCGAAGTCATAACCCATATAAATCACCACGTGCGGCAGGTCAAACTCGCCGTAATGGTCATTCGCGTACTTCTCGGGATTCTTGCCGTAACGCAGGTAGTTATTGCTGTAAAAACAGTGCTTGGCCGTCACTTCGCCGTAACCGCCGATGATAAACCGTCCGCTTCGTTGCGCTTTGGCGGAAGCGGCTTGCGGTTTCTCTGCGCTCACAACTTCTTGCGATACACTGTCTTTCGCCTGCGCCTGCTCCAGACGCTCCACACGCTGGATAAGCGCCTGAAGGTCGGCGGCACTGACTATAATCGAATCCTCGGCAGACACAGCTGTTATGCCCGAAAACAGCAGAATGGCTATGAGCGTTTGTCTATACTTTTTCATCGGTTTTCCTCCTTGTAAAAAACAATGCAAAATTACAGCTTTTCCGCGACATGTCCAATCACAATTTATTACGATTTTTCTTCCGGAACTTGCCGATATGAAATATTTTCAGTAATTTTGCAGCGTTTTTCGGAAAAAGACCATGTACAAGTCCACTGACAAGATATGTGATTTGATGTCGCATGAGGAAGACGCCATTCAGATTATCAGCCGTTTCGGGTTGGAAATGGGTGTCGGCGAACAGACCATCGCGCAGGTCTGCGAAGCGCACGGCGTACACACTCCCACGTTCCTCGCGGTCGTTAACTACAAGGTTTTCAAGCAGCGCGCACTGCCTGCCGACATTGACATCCCCACCCTGCAGCGCTACCTCCACAATGCACACACCTACTTCCTAGACTTCCGCCTCCCGCGCCTGCGCAGATCGCTCATCGAGGCCATCATTCCCGCAGACCCGGACTCCAAAATTCCCGGACTCATCCTCCGCTGCTATGACGAGTTCGTCGCGGAAATACGCACACATATTGAGCATGAAAACGCCGGCAGGTTCGAGGAACATGCACACGACGACCGGCGGATTACCGACAAACTGACCGAAATCAAAAACCTCATCATCAAGTATTATCCCACCCAGCCGACCTCTACCGAGGGAACCGTCACATACACCCTCATCAGCGTCATGTCCGACCTTTGGCATACCGAGCAGGACTTTGCCGACCACTGCGACATAGAGGATGAGATTCTGCGGCCGGCAATGACGAAGCACCATGCCCTAAAGGCTAAAACCGAAAGCCGGAAACCGGAGACGGGCGAGTTGAGCGAACGGGAGAAAGACGTACTCATTCAGGTCGTCCGCGGACTGAGTAACAAAGAGATAGCCGATGTGTTGTGCATATCCATGCACACGGTCATTACCCACCGCACGCACATTGCCCGCAAGCTCAACATCCATTCCACCGCCGGTCTCACCATCTACGCCATCGTCAACAAACTCATCGACCTCAATTCCATGGAATAAAAAAAGTGCATTTTGAATACCACATTTTTTCGACTCCCAGCCGAGACGCAACCGAGACGCAAAAAGGTGACTAACCTCCAGGTAACGTCAGGGTTACCTCCAGGTCAAAAAAAGTGCGAAAAAAACGCATTTTTTTTGCATATATGCAAAATATGTTGTACCTTTGCCGCGATTTTTTGTAATTAAAGAAACAAGTTGTGCTATGAACAGTTTATTCAAAGGAGCCGCAGTGTTTATCGGCGGCGCAGTAGCCGGCGCTGCAGCAGTGCTGCTGCTGACTTCGGAAAACGGCAAAGAAGTACGTGAGAAACTCTCGGGCTTCGCCTCCGAAGCGAAGAAACGTGCGCAAGAGTTCTGCGAACAAGTAAAAGAAAACATGGCGGAAGCACAAGCCGAAGCCGCGGCAGAAAACACTGCCGGACAAGAAAAGGAGGTATAATATGGAAAATGGGGTCTATAACCAGATAAAAAGCGAAGTGACCTCCTACGGGAAGTCGCTCGGCGAAGTGGGTAAACTGCGCCTCATCGGCGTAGTGAGCCGGATTTTAGGTCTGTTCCTGCTGATTTTCACCATCGTACTGCTGTGCTTTGCGCTGCTGTCCTTCGGTGCTGTAGCCGCTATCAGCGCTATGTCCGCCTGTATGCCCGTGTGGGCGGCGGCACTCATCATGGGTGGGGTGTACCTGCTCCTCATCGGCCTGGCTTACGTCTGCCGCAAGCCGCTGTTTATCCATCCGTTTATCAAACTGATGGCGAAACAGATATCAACAGAGGACGAGCTGGCGCTGAAAACCATGGAAGCGGAACATCAAGCGGAACTCCAGCGCGTGCGCATTGAGTGCCACGCGACGAACGCAACGCGTGAACTGAACTTCTACGCAAGCCTGCTCTCCCGTATGTGGAACTATGTTAAAGGACTGTTGAAGAGATAACCATGCTGTCGCGTCTATACGGCGTCCTGTTGCCGTTCTTTGTGAGTTTTCTGTTGGCGTGGCTCTTAGACCCGCTGGTAAGTTTCGTGCAGCACAAGTGCCGCGTGAAATTCCGTATATTGTCCGTGGTTATCACGCTTGTGGTGTTCGTGGGAGTGATTACGTTGGCGGTTTATCTGCTCATCCCTGCCATCGAGCGGGAGGTTCATGCCGGCGCAGTCGCCGTGGAGAACTATTTTGCGAACTTTGACGCGGACAAATACCTTACCGCCGAGCAACAGGAAAAAATTTATTCCACACTGAACGGCCTGAATCTTGAGTCGGCGCTGTCGTACCCCGAGGTGCGTAGTGCCATCAAGAGCATTCTCCCGAAAATAGGCGGCTGGATAACCGGCGGTTTGAGTTGGCTGGGGCAGTTGCTGATGATTTTCGTGGGATTTCTTTATCTGCTGTTTCTGCTAATCGGTTTTCCGGCGATACGCTCGAACTGGAGCAAGTTTGTACCGGAGAAGTTCCGTCCGCAGGCAAAAGTGTTAGTGCACGAAATGAATGTGAACATGAGTGCGTACTTCCGCGGTCAGGCGTTTGTGGCGCTGTGTGTGGGAGTACTCTTTGCCATAGGCTTCGCCATTATCGGTATGCCGATGGGCATTGCAATGGGACTGATTATCGGCGTGCTTAATCTGGTGCCGTATATGCAGGCGTTAGGTATTCCGCCGTGTATCCTGCTGTGTCTGGTGCAGTCGGCGCAGACGGGGCAGCCGGTGTGGCTGACGCTGCTGCTGGCGGCGATTGTGTTTATCGTGGTGCAGACCACGCAGGACATGTTCCTCACGCCGAAAATCATGGGCAAAGTGACCGGCCTTGGTCCCGCAGCGATATTATTGAGCCTGAGCATCTGGGGCGCGCTTATGGGGGTTATCGGTATGATTATTGCCCTGCCGTTCACGTCGCTTATCGTCTCGTGCTACCGGCATTATGTGCTTCATGAACCCTTCGCCTCGCAAAAAACACGGGAGGAGAACCAACAAACCAACATGGAGAAACAACAGCTGGAACAGGAAAAACAGGTGCTGAAAGAAGAAAGTGGAAAGTTGAAAGCGGAAAGTGGAAAGTTGAAAGACAAAAGTAGAAAGACGAAAGATAAAAGGATTATTAAGAAATCATGAAAATAGCAATTATCGGTTACGGAAAAATGGGGCATATAGTGGAGCAAATCGCCCTGAGACGCGGTCATGAAATCGTTTGTATCATCGACCTCGACGTGCAGCAGGGAAAACTCTCCGACGCAGATGCCGCCATCGAGTTCTCAACGCCCGCGACCGCGGAAAAGAATGTCCGCATGTGTTGGGCGGAAGGTGTACCCGTCGTGTGTGGAACCACCGGCTGGAACGCGGCGGCATTGTTAGAAGAGGACAAACGGACACACAATATGCCGATGCTCGTGTGGAAAAGTAACTTCTCCGTGGGGGTAAACCTGTTCTTTGAGCTGAACAAAAAACTCGCGGAAATGATGGTGCAACACCCGCAATATACCCCGTCCATAGAGGAAATACACCACATCCACAAACTCGACAAACCCTCAGGAACGGCCAAGACACTGGCGGAAGGAATCCGCGACGTGAAGACGGACAGATTTGAAAATCTGAAGATTGAGTCCATCCGCGAAGGCGAAGTACCCGGCACACATACCGTAACATGGGACAGCCCCGAAGATACCATCGTCATCACGCACATCGCGAAAGGACGCGAGGGATTCGCTTTGGGAGCCGTCATCGCGGCAGAAGAGATAGTTGGGATTTGAAAATTTGAAGATTTGAAGATTTGAAGATTATGCGAGATAGGATTAATAAAGTAACGAAAAAAGGTTGGATAGCCGCCGGAATATGGTGTGCGCTGTACATCGCGTTCATCATCTGGGTGGCGTGGGACGACGCCAAGTCGCTGTGGTGGCTCTTGCTGCTGCCCCTTATTGCGGACGCGTTCACAACCAAGTACATCAACTGGAGTTGGTGGAAGAAGTACAAACCGGCCGCCGAAGGCGAACCCCAAAACCCGAACGCCAAACCCGGGCTCTATACCCTCTGCTCGTGGGTGGATGCCATCGTGTTCGCGTTGGTGGCGGTGTATTTCATCAACCTGTACATGTTCCAGAACTACCAGATTCCCTCGTCATCGTTGGAGAAAAGCCTGCGCGTGGGCGACTTCCTGTTCGTGAGCAAGATGAGTTACGGCGCCCGCGTGCCGAACACACCGCTTTCCATGCCTCTCATGCAGCATACCTGGCCGGAGTGGCTGGGCGGCGGAAAGAGCTATTGGGACAAACCGCACTGGGGCTACAAGCGTCTGCACGGTTGGGACAGCCCGAAGAAAGGCGACATCGTGGTGTTCAACTTCCCCGCAGGCGACACGGTCTGCCTGAAGATGCAAAACCCCGATTACTACACACTCTGCCACTACTACGGCAAGCGGGCGGTGGAAACACGCAAAGACGTGTTCGGGGAAATCGTGGCACGGCCAGTTGACCGCCGTGAGAACTACGTCAAACGCTGCGTCGGCACGCCCGGCGACAGTCTGAAAGTGGTGAATAATGTCGTGTGGACGAAAACAGACGGCACATGGCAGGAAGAGCCTACCAAAGAGGGCGTGGAGCTGAATTATATCGTTCGCACAGACGGACACCTGCTGACACGGACGTATTTGGACAAATTGGGCGTTTCGCATGACGACCAGCACCAAATCGAGCCCGGCATATACCACTTCCCGATGACGGAAGCCATGAAGGCGGAGTTGGAAAAGAACCCGCATGTGCTGTCTGTCACCATTGAACCCGAAACCGCCGGAGGAGCCGTTTATCCGCTCGGGCAGACCGACTGGACACGCGACAATTACGGACCTATTTATATCCCGCGCAAGGGCGACAAAGTGCTCATTACCGTGGAGAACTACCCCCTTTACCGGCGAATAGCGGAAGCGTATGAGTTCCAACCGATGCGCATCGGCGAAGAATACGAGTTCGCGATGGATTACTACTGGATGCAAGGCGATAACCGTCACAACAGTGCGGACAGCCGTTACTGGGGCTTTGTGCCGGAAGACCACATCGTCGGACGCCCCGTGTTCATCTGGCTGAGCGTGGAGAAAGACAAACCGTGGTTCAAAGGACACATACGCTGGAACCGCCTTGGCAAAGGCGCCTCCAAGTGAAAATTTGAAGATTTAAAGATTTGAGGATTTTACCGACAGCATATTTGGGAGGAGCGTCGTACTTCGCGGACTTAATGAGCGGAGACTACGAAATTGAACAGATGGAGACGTTTGAGAAACAGACCTTCCGTAACCGCTGTCTCATCCGCGACCCGAAAGGAGAAACAATACGGCTGACCGTGCCGGTCGGGAAAGTGGAACACAAACAACTGACCCGCGACATACGCATCAGTTACCAGACCAAATGGCAGCACCAGCACTGGATAGCCATTGAGAGCGCCTACCGACATAAACCGTACTTTTTGTATTTCGCGGACTACCTCAAGCCGCATTACGAGCGGGAATATACCTGGCTGTTGGACCTCAACGACGCGCTCACGGAGACCATTGTCTCGCTGTTGGAAAGAAAGGCTCCGCGTCTCGGTTGCGTCTCGGCTGCGTCCCGAACAAATGACTGGAGCGGACAAACGTGGACTGACCGCCACCCGTGGCAAACAGAAATAAGCATATTGGACAAACTATTTGATGATTAACTGGGGCACATTAGGATTTCATTACACCGAGCCGGATTACATTGTCCGCGCAGCGTGTCACAACGGCGTTTGGGAAGAACCTTACGCCACGGCTGACAAGTACCTGCATCTGCATGTGTCGGCCACCTGCCTGCAATATGGTCAGGAAGCGTTTGAGGGACTGAAAGCGTTCCGCGGCATCGACGGAAAAATACGTATTTTCCGCTGGCGCGAGAACGCCAAACGGATGGCACGCAGCGCAGAAGGGCTGTACATGACACCCGTTCCGGAAGACCTCTTCGGCAGAGCCATCCACTTGGCGCTGGAAAAGAACATGGACTTTGTTCCGCCCTATGGCACAGGCGCAACGCTGTACTTCCGTCCGCTGCTCATCGGCACGACCCCGCGGTTAGGAGTTGGTCCCGGAAAGGACTTTGAGTTTGTGGTTATACCCTCGCCTATTGGGCCTTATTATCCCGGTAAGTTCCACTGCACGACGTTCATCGTTAACCGCCATGTCGATCGTGCGGCACCGTTCGGAACAGGTCAGTTCAAGGTCGGCGGCAACTACGCCTCCTCGTTCCGCGCCACGGAAGCAGCGCATGCGATGGGCTTTGACTGCGTCTTCCTCGACGCACGCTTCCACCGCTACATCGACGAGTGTTCCGCGGCGAACTTCATCGGCATCAAAGGCAATGAGTACCTGACGCCGAAGAGCAGCGCCATTCTGCCGTCCATAACGAATGACAGCCTGATGACCCTCGCGCGCGAACAAGGGCTGAAGGTCACCCGCCGCAGAATTGCGCTGGAGGAACTGGACGAGTTTTCCGAAGCAGCTGCCTGCGGAACGGCAGCCGTCATATCGCCGATGGATAAGATCTTGGACCCTGAAATGGGCAAAACATATACATTTACCTCCGAGCCGGGTCCTGTTCTGACAAAACTGTACAGAGCACTGAAGGACATTCAGTTCGGCCGGACAGAAGACAAACACAACTGGTGCGAAATAATTAACTAAATTATAATCTTATGTTCAAAAACCAACCCAAAGGGCTCTTTGCCCTCGCTCTCGCCAACACCGGCGAACGTTTCGGCTACTACACGATGTTAGCCGTCTTTGCGCTCTTCCTGCGCGCTAATTTCGGACTTACTCCTGCTGCCGCAGGCGGTATTTACTCCAGTTTTCTAGCACTTGTTTATTTCCTGCCGCTCGTCGGCGGTATTATTGCCGATAAAATCGGTTACGGCAAGTGCGTGACCATTGGTATCATCATCATGTTCATCGGCTACTTGCTGCTTGCTGTGCCACTCGGCGGCATCGACAACGGCTCAATAGCCTTCCCCATGACCGCGATGATAGCGGCGCTGTTGCTCATTTCCTTCGGAACAGGCTTGTTCAAAGGCAACTTGCAGGTCATGGTCGGTAACCTTTACGACGACCCGAAATACGCAGACCGCCGCGACGCAGCGTTCTCGCTGTTCTATATGGCAATTAACATCGGCGCGATGTTCGCTCCGACCGCAGCCGTGAAAATCATGGCGTGGGCACAGGAAGCGTTGGGCTATAGCGTGAACGATTCTTATCACTTCGCGTTCATGGTGGCTTGCGCGTCACTCGTCCTGTCCATCGTGATTTACTACGCTTGCCGCCCCTGGTTCAAGCATGTGGAGAACACCGCCAAACAGGCAGCCGCAGCAGGACAGCAAGTGGAAAGCCTGACGCCCGAGCAAACCAAAAAACGTATTGTGGCGCTCTGCCTGGTATTTATAGTGGTGCTGTTCTTCTGGATGGCGTTCCACCAGAACGGACTCACGCTCACCTTCTTCGCCAACGAGTTCGTTAATCCTGTTTGCACCGGAATCCAAACCATGGCATTTGACATCATTAACCTCGTGATGGTGGTAATCATCGTGTATGGTCTGTTCGGCATCTTCCAGTCAGACTCCGCCAAAGGCAAAATTGGTGCAGGCGCAGCCGCATCGCTGGCGGCTTGTGTGCTGGTGTACAAATATTTCCAGATCAGTCCCGAAGGCATTACCCTTTCTGCCCCGATTTTCCAACAGTTCAACCCGTTCTACGTGGTAGCTCTGACACCCGTTAGCATGGCCATCTTCGGCGCACTTGCCAAGAAAGGCAAAGAGCCGTCCGCTCCGCGCAAAATCGCTTACGGTATGTTGGTGGCAGGCGCAGCATACGTCTTCATGGCGTTCTGTTCGCTCGGGCTGCTTACCCCGAATGCACAGGAAGAAGTTGCCAAGGTCTCCGGCAACGCCACCTTTGTCAACGCGAACGTTCTTATCGTGACCTATCTTATTCTCACGTTCGGTGAACTGCTTCTCAGCCCGATGGGCATTTCATTCGTCAGCAAAGTCGCTCCGCCGCAATACAAAGGTATGATGATGGGACTGTGGTTTGTGGCTACTGCTTTGGGTAACCTGCTCGTTTCTGTCGGCAGTTTCCTGTGGGGCAACTTGCCGTTATGGCTCGTTTGGGGCGTATTCGTAGCCGTTTGCCTTATTGCCGCTATATTCATGTTCTCGATTATGCAGAAATTGGAGGACGCAACTAAATAACTACCATCATGAAAGAGACTTTATTGCAAATAGCCGATTATATCGAGGCTTTGGAAAAACGCCTCCAAGAGCAGAATGCACGCCTCGCGGATGTTGAATCCAAACTCGCGGAAGCGGAGGACAAGTTCGTTGAGATGGAAAAACGTCTTGTCGAACTGGAAGCACGTCCTGTTCCCGAGACAGAGATTGAAATGGACTGGATAGATGACGAGGCGGAAATAGAAGACGCTCCGGAAGAACCGGAAGTTCCTGAAGTTCCCGAGGTTCCCGAAGCCCCCGAAGTTCATGAAGAGCCCGAAACTCCCGCTGCACCGGAAGCACCCGTCAAGCCGGAGAAACCTATTCAGCCCGAAATTCCCGAGTTGATTGAACAACCTGCTCCGGCTCCGAACCCCGCTCCCGCTCCTGCCCCCGAGCCTGCCAAACCCGCTCCTGCGCCGGCAGGTGCGCCCGTTGCAGATCTCAAGCAGGCTATTTCGCTGGGAGACCGTTTCCTCTTCCAGCGCGAACTGTTCGGGCAGAACGGCGAACTGATGCAGAAAACCATCGAAGCGCTGAACAACATGCCTAACCTCGACGGCGCTATTGCGTATATTAACAAGCACTTTGACTGGGACAAGGAGTCGTCCACATACGAACTCTTCCTTAACGCTCTCCGCCGCCGCCTGGGTTAAATGAGTAAATGAAAAAATGAGTAAATGAGCAAATAAAAAAATGTTATTTGTTGTTCCCACACCGGTAGGCAATCTCGAAGACATCACCCTTCGGGCGTTGCGCATCCTCAAAGAGGTCGAACTGATTCTCGCGGAGGACACGCGCACCTCGTCCGTGCTGCTCAAGCATTACGACATCCACACGCCGCTCAAGTCGTACCACAAGTTCAATGAACATGAGACCAGCGACCGCCTCGCTGAACAAATCGCTGCGGGCATGAACGTCGCGCTCATCTCCGAGCCGGCATTTGGAGCGTCGACATCAACTTTCGAGCTCATCAACACGTCCGTCACGTTGAGATAACTCTGCTCGAAAAAATGCTTAAACCGTTCCTCGTCATCGGACAGAGCAGGCAGTTTAAATCGCTCTTTGTAAACAAACGTTCCCAGAGAAAAACCTTGCGCCTTGTGCTCGACGAATTTTATTTCCAATCGATCTTCCGTCACACAGACGT
>CAJOFV010000027.1 GCA_905233925.1 Paludibacteraceae bacterium | reverse complement strand
TATCGGTTTTGCAGGCCTCGTATTTGGTGACATTGTTGCCTCCATATTATGAGAATATATCCAAGCGGATAGTAAAAACGCCTAAACTTTATTTCAATGATCCCGGATTGGCGTGCTATTTGTTGGATATTGAGTCGCCGCGGCAGTTGGAGTTGGATAAGATGCGCGGCGCAATATTTGAGAACATGATGGTGATGGAGTGTCTCAAGCATCGTACCAATCAAGGGAAAGAAGGCAATGTGTTCTTCTATAGGGATAGCAATCAAAATGAGGTGGATATACTTGTAAAAGAGGAAGGACAGTTGTATGCAATAGAGGTTAAATCCGCCATGACCTATCAGGCCTCTTTTGAGAAAACATTGCGTAAACTCCCGGAATGGATTGGAACTCCGATTGCTCGCAGAGCGGTGGTTTATACCGGTGATTTTGAGAATACGGCAGGTGATATATGGTTACTTAACTACAAGCATCTGGCGCAGTTGTGGGGATGAAGAACTAGAGGCAAAACGATTATAGAGTTATGGAGTTATGGAGAAAAAAATCGCACTGGTTGGTGCGATTTTTGTTATAGAAGACCCTAAAAAATTGTTTTTTGATATAAAAATGAACTTTCAATAGTATTTTTTGCATAAAAAGCAAAAAAATGTTCACAAAATTTGCGAACATCAAAAAAAAGTTGTAATTTTGCAGCGGATTTTGCAATAGTATGGATATCGAATTTCAAAAAGAGTACCTAAAAGACTTGTACTATACCGGTAAAACAAGCGATAAACAACATCGCTATCAGCCGGAAGTTGTGCGTAAATATGTCCGTGTTGTAGGGATATTAGCGGCGGTCAGTCGAATGGAAGATTTGTTCCGCTTTAATTCATTGAATTTCGAAGCCTTAGATAATGACTATTTCTCTGTACGAATAGATTATCATTATCGATTGGTTTTCCAAATGGAAGCTAAGACAGGCGAAACATTATTTACTATCTGCAAATTGGAAGATATTACTAACCACTATAAAGCATAGTTATGGCAACATTAGGTTATTCATTTTATCCCGTGCATCCGGGAGAAGTTATAAAAGACGAGATGGAATCCCGCAATATCTCTCAACGTGAGTTTGCGAGACAAGTTAATATGTCTTATACGGCTTTGAACGAATTGTTGAACGGCAAGCGTACTTTGTCCCCCGCTTCTGCCCTCATGTTTGAAGCCGCGTTGGATATTCCGGCTGATGCGCTGATGAATATTCAAACGAAATATGACATGCAGACTGCAAGGCAAAATAGCCAAATATTATCGTGGCTGGCTAAAATTCCCCGCGTTGCAGCCATGTTATAAGTGCTAAAAGCGAATGATGGAATGAGTAGCGACTCCGTCGCTTAATGATGGAATGATGAAAGAGTGAAGGAGTGAAGGAATGCAGGAGTGAAAGAGAGGAACAAGTCCCGGAGAAGTCCCGGAGAAGTCCCGAGATGGTCCTCGCTTTGGCAGGGTAAATTTTATTGATAGGATTAGTGGAAGAAGAGGTAGGCGAGGAGGATGGCGGCAAGGATACCACAGAAGTCCGCAATCAGGCCGCACAAGACGGCATAACGCGTGTTCTTGATACTTACACTGCCAAAATAAACCGCTAGGATATAAAACGTCGTATCCGTCGAGCCCTGCACAATACTGACAAGCCGTCCGACAAACGAATCTGCACCATACTGCATCATCGCATCCACCATCAAACCACGGGCACCGCTGCCACTCAGCGGACGCATGAACGCGGTCGGCAAAGCGGGTACAAAGTCCGTATTCAAGCCCATCCACGCAAAGCAGACACCCAAACCGCGCACCAGCAGATCCATTGCGCCGGAAGCACGGAACATACCCACCGCCACCAAAATAGCAATGAGGTAGGGGATGATTCCGACAGCCGTTTTGAAACCGTCTTTGGCTCCGTCTATGAAAGCGTCATAGACGTTAATTTTTTTGACCATACCGGCAACCACGAACCATATAATCACCGCAAGCAGCAGCACAGACGCGAAAATGGCAGACCACTTGCCCACAGTTTCCTGCGGCAGGGACATCGCGCCCCAGATAATCAGTCCGACAAAGACGGTCAGTCCGCCAATCGTGCCGAGGATGACTTTGTCCAGGAGGTTGATTTTCTGAATGATAGCGACAGAAACCATTCCCGCCATCGCCGCGAAGTACGTTGCCAGCAAAATCGGCAGGAATACATCCGCAGGATTGGCGGCACCGAGCTGCGCGCGGTAGGTCATGATGGACACCGGCACAAGCGTCAGTCCGCTGGTAACCAGCACGAGGAACATAATCATCGAATTGGAGGCTTTGGTTTTGTCGGGATTGGATTCCTGCAGTTCCTTCATCGCCTGCAAACCGAGCGGCGTGGCGGCATTGTCAATGCCGAGCATTGTGGCGGATATGTTCATCAGCATAGAGCCGAAAGCGGGATGTCCCTTGGGCAGTTCGGGGAAAATACGCGTGAAGAAGGGGCTGACGAGCCGCGAGAAGCGGTTGATGACACCCGCCTGTTCGCCGATTTTCATTATTCCCATCCATAACGCCAGAACGCCGGTCAGACCGAGACTAATCTCGAAACCCGACTTGGCTGATGCGAAAGTCGAGTTGAGAATGGCATTAAAAATATCCGTCTGCCCGAAGGCAAAACACTGTACCAAGCCGACAATAACGGCAATTAAAATGAGTGCAATCCAGATGTAGTTCAAAATCATGGCGCAAAAGTAGTTTTTTTTTTTGATATATGCAAAAAAAGTAGTAATTTTGTGCGATTTTTTGGTATTATGGGTTACGGATTACAGGTTACGGGCTACAGGTTGCTGACGTGGTTGAAGCATCAGCTGACGAGCTGGAACACCGGCGGCGAAGGGATTCACTCGCCGTATCTGTTTCATTTGGTGCGGCACATCATCAGCGACGACAACCGGTATTACTGCTGGTCAGACATCGAGGAACGTCGCGAGGCGATGCTATGTGCGCCGAAACTTGTGAGCGTGCGGGATTACGGTTCGCGGGGACAAGGTGCGGAGGAAAAACGGTTAGTGTGCGACATCGCGAAAACGTCGTTAGAGAGTGCGAAGAACGGGCAGATTTTCTTCCGGATAGTGAACTGGCTCGGGCATGAGAAAGGCGCTCCGCTGCGGATTATGGAATTAGGCACGAACCTCGGTATCACGACCGCCTATCTCGCCATGCCGGACAGCCGGAACAAGGTGATTACGTTCGAAGGGAGCGAGGCGCTGCTTGAAATGGCGCGGCTGAACTGGCGGAAACTGAACATCGGAAATATCGAAACGGTGGCAGGCAATATTGATGACACCTTAAATAAATACGCGCGCGAGAGAATAGATGTGGCATATATTGATGCAAACCACCGCCAGGAGCCGACACAGCGGTATTTTGAGACGCTGCTGCCGTGCATGGGCGAAAAGAGCATCCTGATTATAGACGATATCCATTACAGCCGCGAAATGGGAGAAGCATGGGAACGTATCAAGAGCAATCCCGAAGTGACCACGACGATGGATTTCTTTGATTTCGGGCTGGTATTCTTTGACAAACATTACCTGAAGAAAAATTATAAACTGCGGATATGAAGATTTACACGAAAACGGGAGACAAGGGGCGGACTTCGCTGGCGAACGGTCAGCGCGTGCCCAAAACGGACGTACGCATAGAGGCATACGGCACGTCTGACGAGCTGAACAGTTTCGTCGGTATGTTGCGGGTGACATTGGACGGGATGGCGAAAGGGTTCAATTTCAAGGTAAACACATACAAGTTCATCATTCCGGTAACGGAATTGCAGGAGCACCTGATGTGGATACAGAATCGTCTGTTTGACTTAGGCGCGTGTCTGGCAGGCGCGGAAATGCATATAAGCGACGAGGCAATTGCGCGTCTGGAGACGTGGATAGACCAGATGCAGACGGAATTGGAGCCGCTTCGGGCGTTTGTGCTGCCGGCAGGAAACGAGGCTGCTTGCCGGTGTCATGTGTGCCGGACGGTGACGAGACGGCTGGAACGCTGTATGCTTGCTTGCGAAAAACCGGAAGATTGGCACAACGAACTGGTGTTTGTCAACCGTTTGAGCGACTACTTTTTTACGCTCGCCCGATACGTTATGACCATAACGGGTGAAAAAGAGGAAATCTGGCAAAAAGATTGATTTTCGGGGGTAAAAAATGGCTTTTGTAAAGTCAAAGTAGCAGAAAAATGACAAAAAAATGAAAATAATGCAAAAAATGTTTGCACGTTTCAATTAAAAAGTGTAATTTTGCACGCTAATTTGGAAAAGTTATGTATTGGACGTTAGAATTGGCCTCAAAAATAGAGGATGCACCTTGGCCTGCAACCAAGGAGGAATTGCTTGATTATGCGAACCGAATCGGCGCTCCGATGGAGGTAATAGAGAACCTTCAGGAGATAGAGGACGAGGACGAGGTATATGAGAGTATAGAGGATATCTGGCCTGATTATCCGACGAAGGAGGATTTCTTCTTCGATGAGGAGGAGTATTGATGGTTGACGATTGGACGATTGACAATTAGACGATTGTGAAACGATATGTTGTTCTGTTATTTGTGTTGATAGGTGGAGCTGCGGCCGTAATGGCGCAGTTTGACCCGCAGATGGGACAATATATGTATATGCCGACAGCCTATAATCCTGCGGCGGCGGGAGAAGGTGACTTGATGAAGGTGGCAGGTATGCACCGCATGCAATATGCGAACATTACGAACGCGCCGATGACCACGTATTTCAGTTTCAGTTCACCGTTTGTGATAGGCAAAACCCGGCACGGTGCGGGAATACGGTTCATGAATGACCGATACGGATTATTCACCAACCAGACGCTGCATGCGCAGTACACATACCGGCACAAGTTGGGAAAAGGCTATTTGAGCGGCGGCGTGGATTTGGGATTTGTGAACGTGGGTTTCAAGGGTGACAGTGTGAATCTGGACCAGTTGTCGGAAGCGGATTATTTTGACGCGAATGACGAGGCGATACCCAAGGGAAGCAAATCGGGCATGACATTTGACATGGGAATAGGCATTTACTACACGACCGGGATATGGTGGGTAGGAGCCAGTTACAGTCATCTGACGCAGCCGACCGTGGAGTGGGACGAGTTTTCGGAAGTGCATTTGCGCGGCACGATGTACATCGCCGGCGGATACAATTTCCGGCTGAAGTACCACAAGGAATGGCAGTTGAAGCCGTCGATGATGGTGATGACGGATTTCGCATCATGGGACATCAACATGAGTCTGCTTTGCGAATACAAAGACCGATACAGATGGGGATTAGGCTACCGTATAGCAGGAAGCGTGAATGTGCTGTTGGGGATAGACATTGTTTCGGGGTTGACGTTGGGCTATACATGCGAACTGCCGCACAACAAGTTGCTGCTGGAGAGTTACGGAACGCATGAGTTGTACCTCGCATACGGATTCAATATTTTGAAACCGAAGCGGACCAACAAGTACAAAAGCGTACGTTATTTGTAGGGGGCTAACCTCTCGGTAACGTCTCGGTAACCTCTCGGTCAAAGAAGAACGAAAAAAAGATATAAAAAACTACGATATGATGAAAATCAGTAAAGTTTTATCTGTAATTGCGTTAGTGGCGCTATTTACGGCTTGCAACAAACCGGCTGGCGAACTGGTCGGCGTAGCCAATAGTGTTAAATTCAAGGAAGCCAATCCTTATGGTATGGTTTTCGTACGCAAGGGCTCATTCATGATGGGCGCGAACACCCAGTCAGCCATCTTTGAACAGCAGGACAATGTCTACATGGCAACTGTTGAGGCGTTCTGGATGGACGAAACCGAAATCACGAACAACGAATACAAGCAATTTGTGGCGTATGTGCGTGACTCGATTGCGCTGACACGTCTGGTGGATGCCGGTTTGACGGATTATGCCATCCAGCCGAAGAACGAAGACTTCGACGAGGAGCATTATTATCTGAACTGGAAACGCAAAGTGCCGTGGAACAGTACGGACGACGAGGAGATAGAGGCGTTGCAGCCGATGTACTTCCCCGACACCAAGATACTGAACACGAACCAGTTGACGTACCGTTACAGCTGGACGAACTACGACCAGGCCGTTCTGGCGGAGAACAAGTTCGACGTTGCCCGCGGTTGCTATCCTCCGTCGGCTGTATCGCGTGTGGATACGGCGTGGATTGACGAGAACGGCGCTATTCAGGAGGCAACTATTGTCCGTCCGTTGCGCAGCCCGAAGGACCTGATGACGAACAAGATTATCTGCGTTTACCCCGATACGATGGTATGGGTGCGCGATTTCCAATATTCATACAACGACCCGCTGATGCAGAAGTATTTCTCGCACGACGGTTATCTGGAGTATCCGGTAGTCGGTGTGACCTGGGAGCAGGCGCACGCCTTCTGCCACTGGCGTACCCAGTTCTTCCTGAACCACACCGGTGCCAATTCGCAGGACTACCGTCTGCCGACCGAGGCAGAGTGGGAGTATGCAGCCCGTGGCGGCCGCAAGATGGCGATGTATCCGTGGGGCGGCAACTACGCACGTGACTCGAAGGGCTGCTTCTTTGCGAACTTCAAGCCCTACCGCGGTGCGTACAACGACGATACCGGAACGACGACCTGCCGCGTAGCGCAATACCGTCCGAACGATTTCGGTCTGTTTGACATGGCGGGCAACGTGGCAGAGTGGACTGCTTCGGCTTATCAGCCGGTGGCTAACACGAATGTGCACGACTTGAACCCGAACTACTGTTACATGGCACGTATCGACGACCCCGACATCCTGAAGAAGAAAGTGGTGAAGGGCGGCAGCTGGAAGGATATCAGTTACTTCCTGCAGTGCGGCGTGCGCGTGTATGAGTACCAATATCAGAGCCGTCCGTACATCGGCTTCCGTTGCGTACGGTCGTATATCGGCGATTAATAAAAGAAAAAACAAATTAACTAACCCCATAAAAACATTATTTGTATGGCAAAACAAGAGTCAGGATTCATCCACTGGTATGAGTCGTATCAAGGAAAGAAAGTCACCGGTATCATTTATTCCGCCGGTGCGTCAGTCGTAATTATCGGTGCATTGTTCAAAATCATGCACTTCCCGGGCGCAGGTCCCGTGCTGATGACCGGTATGATTACCGAGGCAATGTTGTTTATGATTGGCGTTTTGGATAAACCGCACGTGGATTTCCACTGGGAGAATGTGTTCCCGCAAATCCTGGGTTACGGAGCGGAGCCGGAGTATCTGGCAGAAGTTCAATCGCGTCCGCGTCCGACATTGTTAGGCGCCGGTGTTGAGAACGGTGTTGCTCCTGCAACGGACGGAGCCAAAGCAGCAAAGAAAGCTGATACTCCTGCACTCACAGACGAAGATATGGCCGCACTGAAGAGCGGTATTGACGGTTTGGCAAAGACCGCTGTTCAACTGCAAGAGCTTGGTAAGGTGGCAACTGCTTCCAACAAACTGGGTGAGAAGATGGAAGCTGCCGGTGCACAGATGGATGCAGCCGGTGCAGCCGCAGGCAAGTTCGCTGCATCGTCGAATGCTGTCAGCCAGAAGAATGACGAACTGGCAAGCAAGTACGCTACTATCGTAACCGATATGCAGGGCGTAGTAGACGGCACGAAGGCTTATCAGAAGAGCATTGACGCCGTTGGCGCGAAACTCGGTTCGCTCAATTCCGTATATGAGCTGCAACTCAATGCATTGCAGGCACAAGTGGATGCATACAAAGCACAGACCGCACAAATCAATGCCGCTTCGGAGAGCGTGAAGGCAATGACCGCAGACGCACAGAAGGTACAAGCCGCTATGGCTGAGGCAGTTAAGGTTCATGCCGAGTATGAGGCTGCAAGCAAACTGTTGGCTAAACAAGTAGCTGATTTGAACAAGGTTTACGGTAATATGCTCAATGCAGTAGCATAATACAGGCAACAAACAACAACTCTAATTCTTAATTAAAAACAATTAAGCCATGGGAGGAGCAAAAAACTGTCCGGAAACCCCGAGACAACGAATGATAGGAATGATGTACCTGGTGCTCACCGCCATGTTGGCGTTGAACGTCAGTGCAGCCATCCTGAATGGTTACTTGCAGGTGGATGAAAGCTTGCACGCGACCATCGCTACTACCGAGATTGGTAATAAGATAGAATATGACCGCTTCGCCAGCGCCCTGAGCCAGAACAAGGAAAAAACTCAGGAGTGGTACGACAAGGCAATGCAGGTCAAGGACAAATCGGATGAGTTGTATAACTACATTTCCGAGTTCAAGAACGCTATCGTCAGGCTCGCAGACGGCTCTAAGGCGAAAGAGAACGCCTCCGTCCGCGAAATCGGCAAGAAGGATGACACAAACGTACCGCAACAGTACGGTATCAACGAAGGTCACGCTGCCGAGCTGAAGGCTAAAATCGGTGAGTACCGCGAGTTCCTGAAAAAGATTGTGGACAATGATGAAAACTTTGTACGCGATATTGAAGCCATGTTCGCTACGGGAGACGGTGAGAACGCCGAGGGTAAACCCATTTCCTGGGAGCAGACTATTTTCGAGGAAATGCCTGTCTGCGCGTCCATTACTGTGTTGACGAAGATGCAGAACGATATCCGCACTTTCGAAGGCAAAACGGTGCAGCATCTTTACAGCAAAACCGACGCCAGTGACGTGCGTGTGAACAAAATGGGTGCGTACATCATCCCGCGTTCGGAGTATGTAATCCGCGGCAGCAAGTATAGTGCCAAGATTATTCTGGCCGGTATCGACTCGACCAAGACGCCGCAATACTTCATCGAGGGTCAGCAGATCAATGATGAAGGTATCTATGAAGTAATCGCTTCCGGAACAGGTGAGAGACGCTACAAAGGTCAGATTGCCTACCAGCACTTGGGCGAGACCGTTTATCTGCCGTTTGAAGGCCGTTATACGGTTGGTGAGCCCACCGCTACGATTTCGAATACCGACCTGAATATCATGTACCGCGGTTACAACAACCCGTTCAGTATCTCCGTTCCGGGTGTACCGGCAGAGAAAGTGCAGGTGCGTTGCCAAGGTGCTGCCATCTCCAAATCCGGCAGTAACTGGATTATCAAGCCGGGCGGCGGCAGTCCTGACAAACTGACGATTGAAGTACTGGCGGACATCGACGGAAAGACCTCTGTAATGGGTTCGCATGTTTACCGTGTAAAGAATCTGCCGAAGCCGAATGCTTACTTCGAGGTGGGCGGTCAGGTAACGGAAGATACCAAGATTGCACGTAAGGCGTTGATGAATCCTGCGAACAAGATTGTGGCATCATACGGTGCTGACGGTCTTATTCAGGCGAGGTTTACAATTACCGGTTTCCAAGTGAAGTTGCCGACCGGTGCGTCATTCAGTATCAAGGGTGACAAACTGGATGGAAAAGCTATTGATGCCATTGGCAAACTGAAACAAGGTAACATGGTGAATATTATGTATATCAAGGCAGTTGGACCTGACGGTAAGGAGGTTCAATTGCGTAGTTTGCCTATAGAACTTAATTAAAAGCAAATTTTATGAGAAAAGTATTTTTGGTTGCGTTCCTGTTATTGGGGCTCTCGGTTGCGAATGCGCAGCACTATGTCAATCCTTTCTTTGACAAACAGGGTTCTGCTCGTATATCCGTTCAGGAATATTCTCCTGCGAAAGATACGATTATCCAAACGTTCCACCGCAATGAGGACGTTATCTGGTCACGTTATGTCTATCGCATTATCGACCTGCGCCAAAAACAGAACTATCAGTTGTATTTCCCCGCACAGCCGGATGATCCGGACTATCGTTCGCTGTTCCGCGTGATTGTGGACGCTATCGTGCAAGGTCTGCCTGTGTATGTCAAATCAAGTGATGTGGGAGATATCAAACCGTATTTTGACAACGAACCGATGGGGCGCGAGATGGTTCCGTCTATCCTGAACACTGACCGTGACGGTTCGATGGGTGACGGTAATATCGCTACCTCGGACTATATGCTGGTCAACTACGACTCGACCACTAACGAGATGAAGTTCAACAGTTATGCGTACGCCGGATTTGTGCGTAACCAGTACAAATACTTGATTCAGGAAGTCGTGTTCTTCGACCGCCACACGTCGCGTATGCACTCGAAGATTGTTGGCATCGCACCGCTCTGGGCGGATAATGTGGACTACTTCGAAGATATGCCTGTCATGGACGCACTGTACGGACAGATTCTCTTCTGGATTGCGTTTGACGAATTGCGTCCTTATCTGGCACAGCAGTTCATCATTCCCTCGCAGAACGAGACCAAGCGTGTGACCTTTGACGAGTTCTTCCAGAAACGTCTCTACGCAACGTATCTTGTCGGTGAAGGAAACATGTACAACCGGATGCTTCCGGATGCGCAGTACGGTTATAACCCCAAAGATATCAAGCGCGAGCAGGCGCGAATTGAAGCCGAACTGCTTGATTTCGAACAAGACCTCTGGGAATACTAATCGGATAGGGCAGGCGAACAACCTGCCCTTCTTGTGCGGATGAAGGAGTGAATGTTGAATGAGTGAAGGAGTGAAGGAGTGAAGGAGTGAATGAGTAACTCGCGTCGTTTTTTTAATATGTACTTGACCACGACGATCAGCGTGGCGATGGTGCTGTTCCTTATCGGGCTGGAGTGTGTGCTGCTTCTGTCCACCAAGTCGTTGATTGATGCAGTGAAGGAAAACACCACCGTGGAGATTTTGTTGCAGCAGCGGGCAGATACGACGGCTTTCCGGCGCATGCAGACGCTGTTGGATGCTGCGCCGTACTGCAAGGACAGCCGATTCATTTCCGCGCAGGAGGCGTTGGAGGAGCATATCCAGTATTTGGGCGAAGACCCGTCCAAGTTCCTCGGCTATAATCCTCTGGCGGCGTCGTACGAGATGCACGTGACTGCCAACTACGCTAATCCGGACAGTTTGAGCATGATTGAGGAGCGGCTTGTGTCGCTGCCTTATGTGGATAAGGTGGTGTACCAGAAGGATCTGCTGTCAACGCTGACCCGTAATATCAACAAACTGTCGTTCGTGTTGCTTGTCATAGCGGGATTGCTGCTGCTGATTTCGCTCGTGCTGATTGGCAATACCATCCGTCTGCAGATTTACTCGCGGCGCTTCCTGATTAACACGATGACTTTGGTCGGTGCGACGGGCTGGATGATCAAGGCGCCCATTTTGGGCAAGAACTTAGGCATCGGCTTTGTGGCGGCATTACTGGCCTTAGCGGCTATTTCCGGCGCGGTATATTATGTAATGATGCACTTCGGCGTGCTGCTGTTTGCGCTGACGTGGCAGAACATAGCCTTTGTGGCGGGCGTAGTCATTGTGACGGGCTTGCTGATAACGCTTCTTGCCTCACTCTTTGCTACCGGTCGTTACATCCGCATGAAGACGGACATGATGTACGAAATTTAATGCAAAAACATACAAATAGATGGAAACAACAGATAAAGAAAAGAACAAACCGCAACCGAAGATTATTCCGATGTGGAATATTATTTTCATTGGCATTTCGTTCCTGATAATCATCCTCGGTTTTGCCCTGATGACGGGTGCTCCGAGCGGTGCGACAGAGTATAATCCCGACATTTTCTCGGTGCGCCGTATCACTGTTGGGCCGATGATTTCATTGGCAGGTTTCGTGCTGATGATAGTTGCTATCCTCTGGCGGGGGAAGAAGGGGGAATGATGGAATGATGGAATGATGGAATCATTATGAGTTGGTGTGAAGCATTAATATTAGGCATTGTGCAGGGGCTGACGGAGTTCTTGCCGGTGTCCTCGTCCGGCCATTTGGAGATCGGACAAGCGTTGCTCGGTACAGCCGGTGAGGAGAACCTGCTGTTTGCGGTGGTCGTACATACGGCAACTGTATGCTCGACGCTGGTCATCCTCTGGCGCGAAGTGGCGCAGCTGTTCAAAGGCACGTTCACCACGTTGCAGTGGAACGAGGACAAGAACTATGTGGCGAAGATTTTGGTGTCGATGATACCTGTTTTCGTAATCGGCATGTTCTTCAAAGACCAAGTGGAAGCGTTCTTCGGAAATGGCTTGCTGTTGGTTGGTATCTGCCTGATTATCACGGCGTTACTGCTTTGGCTGAGCGAGTTCCTGACCAAGCGTATGAACCGTCAGGGGCACGAAGTGACCTACCGCGACGCGGCGATAATCGGTTGCGCACAAGCGCTGGCGGTGCTGCCGGGCTTGAGCCGTAGCGGCACAACAATAGCCACGGGCTTGCTCTGCGGCGTGAAGAAAGAGGAAGTTGCCAAGTTCTCCTTCCTAATGGTGCTGATTCCGATTTTGGGCGAAGCGTTTTTGGATTTGCTGAAGATTTTGTCGGGCGAAGTGACCGTCTCTATCGGCACTCTGCCTCTGGTGGTCGGCTTCCTCGCAGCGTTCGTGACCGGTTGCATGGCATGCCGCTTCATGATAGACATAGTCCGCCGTCAGAAACTGACGTGGTTCGCTATATACTGCCTGTGTGCAGGCACTTTCGCGATTATCTATGAACTTTGTTGAGGGAGAGATAATTGCTTTTGACAAGCCCTATAAGTGGACGAGTTTCGACGTGGTCGGCAAGGCGCGCTGGCTCTTGTGCCACGGTTTGGGCGTGAAGAAACTCAAGGTCGGTCACACCGGCACATTAGACCCGCTGGCAACGGGCGTAGTGGTCGTTTGTACGGGCAGAAAAACCAAGCTGATAGACCAGCTGCAGTACGCGACAAAGGAGTACGTAGCGACCCTGCAACTCGGTGCTACAACGCCCAGTTATGACCTCGAGAAAGCCATCGACGCCGCTTATCCGACGGAGCACATCACGCGCGCGCTGATAGACCAGGTCATTCCGACTTTCCTCGGCGAACAGTGGCAAGTGCCGCCGATGTTCAGCGCCGTCAAGGTCGAAGGCAAGCGCGCGTACGAACTGGCGCGGAAGGGTCAGGAGGTCGAACTCAAGCCCAAGCTGCTGGTGATAGACGAGATTGAAGTGCTGTCGTTTGACGCGGAGAAGATGCAGCTGACCATCCGCGTTGTGTGCTCGAAAGGCACGTATATACGGGCTTTGGCGCGCGACATAGGGCAGCGGCTTGACAGCGGCGCACACCTCATCGCTTTGCGGCGTACACGCGTCGGGGACATTACCCTTGATGATTGTATAAGTTTTGAACAATTCGAAAAATTAGTATATGAAACTCAGTCAATTCAGATTCAAACTGCCTGAAGAGCTTATCGCTCAATATCCGGCGTCTTATCCGGACGAGGCGCGCATGATGGTTCTGCACCGCAAAACGGGCGCGATCGAGCATAAAACGGTCAAAGACCTCATTGAATATTTCGGCGAGGGCGACTTGTTTATTTTCAACGACACGAAGGTGTTCCCCGCGCGTTTGTTCGGCAAGAAGGAAAAGACTCTGGCGAATATCGAGGTGTTCCTGCTGCGCGAGTTGAACCACGCCACGCGCTATTGGGACGTTATTGTTGACCCTGCACGCAAGATCCGTGTGGGCAACAAACTCTTCTTTGACGAGGATCCGTCTATCGTGGCGGAAGTGGTGGACAACACGACTTCTCGCGGACGCACGTTCCGTTTCCTGTCGGATTATGCCGAGAACGAATATATCGAGCGTCTGTACGCCCTCGGAACGACGCCGCTACCCAAATATATCCACCGTCCTATGGACGAGGACACGCAGGTAGAGTATGACAAGGTCTTCCGCGGACAGCCTGTGGAGGAGATGGATGCCGAGCGTTATCAGTCTATTTTCGCCCGTAATATCGGTGCGGTGGCTGCTCCGGCTTCGTGTCTGCACTTCTCCAAACAGCTCGTTAAACGCCTTGAAATCAACGGCGTGGAGACGGCTACGCTGACCTCGCATGTCGGGCTGGGTAACTTCAAAGCCATCGAAGTGGATGACCTGACCAAGCACAAGAGCGACTCCGAGCAGATCAGCCTCAGTCAGGCTCTCGTGAACAAGGTGGATCAAGCCCACGCTGCCGGCACGAACGTCTGCGCGGTCGGCACGGAGGTGATGCGTGCGCTGGAGCACGTGGTCGGCACAGGCGGCCAACTCAAGCCTTACGACGGATGGACGAACAAGTTCATCTA
>CAJOFV010000026.1 GCA_905233925.1 Paludibacteraceae bacterium | reverse complement strand
AACGGCCGATTCAGCTACGAATGGCGTCAGAATGGTGGTCGTGCCATTGAGGCAAAAGGCGAAGCGGGGTTGCGTTTCCCGAACAGTCTGGACCTCAAACTGGCGTTCCAATATCAGAACCGGCCGGATGAGTTTATCCGCGATATTGCCAGTGCAGGACTGTATTACACCGTCCGGAGGAATCCAAATTCGCATTGGCGGCATATATTTAACATCGTCGACATCAGTTATGTCTATCTACCGTGGAAATCCGAGGAGTTCCAGACGAATATCATCAATAAATCCAGCGTGCTGAAGTATAGTTACGAGGATCACTTTATCGTTGACTGGAGCTATATGGGGGTATATACAAGTCAGGAGCAGCTCAAGCCGAACCGTAACTTCCTGCGCTTCCAGTATCTGTTGGAAACGGCGGGCAACGCGCTTTACGGCATCGCTGCCGCCGCAAGCCTGCCAAAGAACGAAGCGGGGTCGTACGTGCTGTGGAATATTCCGTTCTCACAATACGCCAAAGCGGACGTGAACTTCACGTACCACCAAGTGTTAGTGCCGAATCACAGGCTTGTATATCATATCGGTGCAGGCATTGTCGTGCCGTATTTGAATTCGACATCTGTGCCGTTTGAGAAACGGTACTTCTCGGGCGGTTCGAACAGCGTGCGCGGCTGGCAGGCAAGGACACTTGGCCCCGGCGGCTATAAAGGAACGGGCAACGGCTTGGTATATGATTTGCAAGCGGGTGATATACGGCTTGATTTGAACCTCGAGTACCGCTGGAAAGTGTGGAACTTCATCGAGTTGGCAGCATTTACGGACGCGGGAAACATCTGGACTATCCGCGACTACGCCGAGCAACCACACGGTGTGTTTGAGTTTGATGAGTTCTACAAGCAAATAGCCTGGAGTTACGGCGTCGGACTGCGTTTGGACTTCAGTATTCTGATTTTCCGCATAGACTTCGGCGTCAAGCTTTACGACCCGACGCGCTTGTATGAGGACGACGGCAAAAAAGTATGGCGCACAGCAAGCAACGGATTAGGCTGGAAGGATGACATGACCTTCCACTTCGCTATCGGTTATCCGTTCTGATTACAATTGGGAAAGCAAGCGCACAAGCGCCAATGTGGCAGCAGTATCAGTAATGGTATTGCGGTTACCGCGGAGGTGCAGACATTCCGTATAAACCTTGTTTTTATTCGCTATCGCGAGCCAGACAGTCCCGACCGGTTTTGCGGGTGTACCGCCATCAGGACCGGCAACACCGGAAGTGGCGATGGCATAATCGGTGTCCAACAACTTCATGACGCCGTTCGCCATCATAGCGACGACCTGTTCGCTGACTGCGCCATATTGCTCCAAATAGTCTTTACGAACATTGAGAACGTGTTCTTTCACCTCGTTGGAATAAGCGACAACGGAGCCTTTATAGAACGCTGAACTGCCGGCGTGCTTATTGAGCAGCATCGCCAGTTTGCCGCCGGTGCAACTCTCCGCCGTAGCAATGGTTTTACCTGCGGCTTTCAGTTTTTCACCAACAAGAACTTCGAGCGGTTTGTCTTCGGTCGCAATGAGCCACTGATGTGTGAGGGCAATGAGTTTTTGCTGCTCCTCCTCCACCCTCTCCGCAGGCACACCATAACCGCTCAAACGCAAGCGAATCGTGTGGTTCTTGGGGAGATATGCAAGGTGTATATTCTCCGGCAGAGCGTTCTCGAAGTCTTCGATATGAATGGCAAGCGCCGATTCAGGAATACCACTCACCATAATTGTCCTGTGCGTTATCTGCTCCGTATTTTCCTTCTGCAGGACAGGCAGCACCTGCTCGCGGATGGCTGTTTCCATTTCATACGGCACTCCCGGCAGCGAAAACAACTGTTTGCCCTCCGGCGTTTGCCAGTACATGAGCGGTGCAGAGCCGACGCGATTAGGGAGCACCGTACAGTTGTCCGGCACAAGCCACTGGGTTTCTGTGAGACGGTTGAGAACTTCCGGACGGTTTTTATAGAGGTCGCGGATATGCGCTTCCACACTTGCATCCGGCACGAGGTGACCACCCATGAACTCACAAAGCACATGCTTGGTGATATCATCCTTCGTGGGGCCAAGGCCTCCTGTAGTAATGACTACATCCACGCGGGAGAGCGCGTCCATAACAGCCGTCGCAATATGGGCGGCATCGTCATGCACGGAAGTTATCTGATAGAGTTCTATGCCAACTTTGTTCAACTCTTCCGCCATAAACGCAGAATTGGTATCTACAACCTGCCCGATCAGCAGTTCATCACCAATAGTTATTATCTCACAGCATTTTTTCATTTTCTCATTTTCTCATTTCCTTATTTGCTCATTTCCTATTTTCTCATTTGCTTTTCCCATTCGGAAGCTGTCAGTTCGAGTTCGTTGTACCAATCTTCACCGAAACGGCGGACTAGCGGCTCGCGCAGGAATTTATATAAAGGTGTATGCAATTTCTTTCCAAGCTGGCGGGCGCAGTGGCAAATGTCCCAACGATGGTACTCCACCCCGACAAGGTCGCCGACTTTCGTCAAGCGAATCGGGTACAAGTGACAGGAAAGGGGCTTCTTGAATGTGAGCTTCCCGGCATTGTACGCCTTCTCTATCAGGCAGTAACACCAGCCGTTATGGTCTGTGCGGGCAAAGATACAATCCTTGTCGTTTACGATAGATAGAACGCGTTCGCCGGACGGGTCAATATAACTCAAGCCCTGCTTTTCCACCACGGCGCGCGCTTCGGGCGTCATTTGCGGCAACAGGTCGGGAAGCAGTTGTTCGATGATACGGAGTTCGTCTTCGGAAACCGGCGCACCGGCATCGCCCTCGATACAACAGCAACCGCGACACTTGTCCAAGTCGCAGCAGAACTCCTTCTCCAGAACATCCAACGAAACCAATGTGTTTTGAATAAGGAACATCAGCAGAACACTCCTTCCACGAAAATCTTTATTCCAAGCAGAATCAGCACTGCTCCGCCGATGATTTCCATGTTGATTTTGAGTTTACCGACAAGCGCCCCGACGAGGTAACCGCCCAACGAAAAACAGGCGGTAATACCACCTATCGTGATGACCGACGGATAAAGCCAGTCGGGATAAGGAACAAAGAGAAGTCCGGTAGCCAACACGTCAATACTCGTCGCAAAGGCCAGCATGATAAGGTTCAAGACGTGCCAGTTAGCGTGTTTCTCTTCGTCTTTCTCGTGCAGGGACTCCCAAATCATCTTCGTGCCCAAACCGGACAGCAAAATCAGCGCAATCCAGGGTGCATAACGCGCCACGAAGTTCGTCGCCAGTTCACCGACGTAGAAGCCGATTAGCGGCATGCCGAAATGGAAAAGCCCGAATATTCCCGCCATCAGCAGCGCACGCCAATTCCATTTGCCTTCATTCAGCCCTTGCACAGCCGAGACGGCGCAGCAGTCCATTGCCAGACCGACGGCCATCAGTATGACATTCAGCCAATCCATTTAGTGCTTGTATTTATACCGTGCACCGGTTTTGCCTTTGGCGATATTGGTCAGTTTGCTCTTGACAAATGTCTTGCGAATAGGCGATATACGGTCGGTAAAGACGTGGGCCTCCAAATGGTCATATTCGTGCAGGACGATTCGCGCCTTGAAGTCCGTGAACGTGTCCTCGTGCCACTTGAAATCTGCGTCCTGATAACGGATTTTGATGGTCTTCGGGCGCACCACATTCTCGGAAATACCGGGCAATGAGAGACAGCCTTCGCTGTAGGTGGACGTGTCCTCAGAAGCCTCAATAATCTCCGGATTGATAAAGGTCTGCTTGAAGTCCACGCATTCAGGATAGTCTTCGCCCAGTTCGCTGCCATCGACGATGAACATACGCAGGGATTTGCCCACTTGCGGCGCGGCAAGACCGCATCCTTCGGCGGCTGTCAGCGTTTCCTGCATATCAGCGACGAACTGCTTGATATCAATGCTTCCGGGCAGCACTTCTTCCGTCGGCTTGCGCAACACCGGCTGACCATATAAATATATTGGTAAAATCATATTTTATTAGTATAATTTGCTGTATTTCAAAAGGTTAGCCCACGCGTACTATTTAGCGGGTAACAAATTAGTAACAAAAATGCATTTTATTGCGCTTTTGCGCGGGGCTTTCCTTTAGTGTGTTTGTAAAAGTCGCTGCAAAGGTACTGCTTTTTTTTGACATATGCAAATTTATCTTGCATTTTGTACCCAAATACAATAAAAAAGCCTCCGGAGGGGGAGGCCTGCAAACTTACTAAACAAAAATGAGAGGGTCATAAAACCCTCTACTTGCGCTCCCCACGGATTGCACGTGGTCTACGACTTCCGACCAAGAACGTATAGCTCCCTCCGTCGAGTTGGGTCGGCTGGGGATGTAAATCCGCTGCAAAAGTAGTACTTTTTTTTGAGATACACAAATAAAAGTGCAAGATTGCCGCAGTTTTATATATTTTAGCCTCTAACCAATAGCCTTTCGCCAATCTTCTCTCGGGGATAGCGTAGCATGTTACGTAGCACTTTACGAAAGCTCTGCTTTCAGTCGTGCGAGTATCAATGTAAGCGAGTCGTAGCATTACGGGACTTCCACGAGACTTCGTCAGCCCTTCGTATTTGGCGATTTTTCCTTCCCCTTATATCACTTTTGCAATTGTTCCACGTCCGAACGGTCACCGGTACGTCACCGAAGGGTGACCGTGTGGAACAATTGGCATTTTTGCCATTTTTCTATATTTTGTCTTCTGTCCCGGAGAGACAAAATTCCCCAATCCAAGACCTTTCCAAAACCCTTAGCCGTAGACAGGACCACCACGCGACCACCACGCGACCACCACGCGACCACAATGGGCTATCGGAAAACCCCGCAAATTCTATCGAAAAAGAATTTGACTCTTCAATAAAATCTCCGCTTGCGGTGGGGCAAGCGGAGACATAAATGGTTTTAAAATGGTTCCACTATTCAATTAGTCATCAGCCTATTGTTGTATTTGCTGTTTGATTATGTCGCTTAGTTTTGGCACGAGATATTTATATGCTTCTATTGCAGCACTCTCGTAGTTGCGAAAAGCCCCTCCTTTTTCGCTGAATTGCTTCTTGCAAACTACTTTTCTTGAGATACATTCTTGTATAACCAATTGTGCATCAGCATATGCAAAATACGTAATTATGCCTCCAAGTTCTTGCTTTGTGTGTTCACGAGTTTCTACTGTAATTAGAATCTCCCAATCTGCGACATTTGAACTATCTACGAATGACACATCATCATTTGAGATGTTGCTGATAATATCTTTGCAGAAATTGATGTACTTTTCACCAAATATATTTGCTTCACAATCGACGTACACAAAGGAATAACGTAACTGATTTGCAGTATTAATGAGATTTTGTTTTGTTTTTTGGATTTCGGCAAGGGACGGGACTTCTGCCTGTTCAAATTCATCAATTTGCCCCAATTGTTTCCGTTCATTCTCTATTTTCTCTAATTGGTTAATGGTATTCTCTATCAATATCCTTGCCTGACTCTTCTCGCCTTTTTTCCTTAGTTGATTAATTTGTGGTAAAGTAGAGTTTACGACTTCCATCTCCTCGATGATATGCTGTGTAAGTTGACGATCCCAGGTTTCGGCATTTGACCAATCGATAATTTGAGCATTGAGTGTTAATACTATAAAGACACCCCAAAATAGTAATCTGAATTTAAATCTCTTCATGCGAAAAAAGTGCTGTGTTTTAGAAGTAACTAACGAACTAAACGGATAGAATAACCAAAACAACGAATGTTATGACCGAGATCCTTGCCGCCCGTATTGAAGTATAATCTCCAAGCAGCATCAGATCCAAATAGTGAAGATGCCCAATAATAACCATAGGTACCCTTATAATACTCTGAACCACTACAAAGACTATAGCCTTCTGCAGGAAGGAACAAAGACTCGCGACTTGGACCAACTACTAAATAACCATTATCTTTCCATGTCCATATACATAAGTTTAATAATTCTTCCCATTGATTTTTTGTAGGCAGATTGCGTCCATAGAACAGAGTTGCTTGTTCATAATTCAGTAAACCATCATCTTCGTTTTTTGATTTCCATAGCGTTCCACTGGGTAATCCTAAATCAATATAGACAGCAGTCTCATTCGAAGGAATGCTAATTTTTGAACTTTTACTTATAGGTTGTTGAGAGGGTGAACTTTTTAAATCCCCAAGCATTTCTTTGGCAAGTGCGTTACATGGACTTTGTAATGTACTATAATCCCCATCCATTACATTAGCGAACTGAGTTGCAGGGTTAGTCATTTGACCTGTTTCTATATTTACCAAATAAGACTCAATATACAGCTGAGTTCCATCTTTGGTTACTGTAGATACACAGATATATTGCGCCCCTGTCATTATACCGACTCGTTTACGTTGCTCATCATCCACTAGACCTGAACGTTGGAAACCGTGTTCTTTCAGCATTGCATCCACATCAGTACGTGTCAGTACTTGAAAATTTGATTGCCAACCAAGAGCTTTGCGTAATTCACCGCGTATCATACTGAGTTCTATTGGTTTGCAGGGGTCAGAGCCTTTGGAAACGCATGGCTGTAATAAAGCGATCTTTAATTCTTCAGCATAAGTCATTACTGCAAATAAGCAGAATAGAACAAGAAAAAACTTCTTCATAAAGATAATGTTGAATAGGCGTTAAAAAATAAGTGTATATCAAATGCTTTAAAATGGTGAGCCAAATTTATTGACACACCTTATATATACGTATTGTAATAAGAAAAACGATTATTCTATTTGATTTTTTATATCCGAAAGCATTGTATTATACTCTTTGAGTACGCGCGTCCAATTTTTATAATCTTCATCGCGTGCTCCATCAGTTTTATAGGCAATCTGGCTTTGAAGCAATATTTTGAATTGTAATAAACCATCACCATTGTCTGGTTTCTCTTTGATTTCAACGCGAGTACGTACAATGTAACCTTCAAATTTAAAGAGTCGTAAACTCCATGCTGAACGGTACCATCCGGATATGTTATCATTAATTTCTAATGTCTCAAATGCTTCAGAAAGGAAGTATTTCATACGTTGAATGGCGTCTTCACGAGACATCCCTTTTCTAACCGTTATAGTAAAGGGTTTATTTGCTTGATCATTTATAGGGTCAGATGCTGCATAGCCTTGGTCTGGCGAAAGGTCTTTTGTTAAATTAGCAGGAACATCATCATTGAAATTCAAGACACGACTATACTCAATATAACCCTCGGCTTTCACATTCAACTTAATTGCTCTGTCTTTGAATAATTTGATAGTCGCTCTATTTTGTCCATCACTAACGACAACACCATCTACAAGGAATGTTGCAGCAGGTACGTCTACATAAACTTCTACAGAACGTGTGTTACGAACCATCTCAATATTGTAAGCCATTTTTATATCATGCTGGTCATTGAAATTGATAGTTTTTACATATCTATCGTACTCATCTGCCACCAACAGAATACTTTTTGATTCCCCTTTATTGATTGTGAAATCAATGGGACTTTGTCCCATGAGACGTCCGTCTACATAAATATCAGCAGTTGAGGGATTAGACGTAATGGAAACGCTTTTGCGATTTGGTTTGAGGTTGATTTTCATGGTTGACGGGGACTTTAAATTAATAACAAATTGTTCCGAATCGTAACCATCTGCTTGAACTGCAAAGACCAAGTCAGTGATAGAAACCTGAATACTATACACGCCAGGAGAAACGGGTTGAACGATTTTTCCTTTTTGATAAACGATAGCGTTTTCTGGAGAAACACTAACAGAAACATTTTTTGCAAACATTGCAATTGAGCAACAGAAAGTTGCAATCAGAATTAAACTTTTTTTCATAATATTGAAACACATTTGTGCCTACTCTTTATCGGATTTTCGGCATTCTCCGTTATTTTATTTTTAATACCTTTTATTGTTCACGCGTGCATACATACTGGCATAAAAAAGCGCAGACCTCGCTGTTGATTACTCGCAAGCCAGGCCTTCGCAATGCCGATAAGTCAAATAAAACAACAGGAAACCTACGCCGATATGACAAACCGCCTTGTAAAGAAACAACAAGACGGGTGCTTTGTCACACCCATAGGCATCTATTGCATACTTTGTTTTTGACTTATCAAGTAAAAGGTTGCGAAGCTTTAGCTTGCCAATAACAAAGCGTCAATAAACGCTATTATTATGTCTGTAAACCTACCCGAAAACGAGAGACACTTCTCTCCAGCGTGGTTTACGGCTGCAAAATTACTACAAAAAAATGACACTTGCAAATATTTGGTGTCATTTTTTGTTATTTTATCTATTCTTTAGTCGTTTTTGTTGTTATTCTCAAGTGCACTAAAAGTAATGTTGTTAGGAGATGGTCCCGTGATGCACGCTTGCTCTACGGCTCAATACGACTCGTGACTATATCACTCGTATGAGTTTTCGCCGTGAGCTACGCTCTCCCCATTCGAGCAAAGCTCTCTTGGGACCCAAAAAACGACAGGAGTTGGGCAGCCGCACCTCCGCCTCTTCAATCCGCAAACATTGCATTAGTTTGCGTATCGAGAATTTCTGTCGCGAAATGAGACAACTTTGTCTCAAAATGCGACAGTTTTGTCTCAAAATGAGACAGAATTAAAAGAAAGAAGCAAAGAAAATATAAATAATATAGAATAATATTTAATTAACTAACACTATTTTGTCAGTTGGTTGGTTATTTTTTCAAATTCTATTTAGAACATCCATAGTGTTTATCATCACGGGACCATGTCCTGACATACACATCATACCAGCGCGAGAATAGCGTGAGAGCAGCGCAAAAAAGTGCGCTCACTTTTTTATTGTTGCAATGATGTATTGTCAAGATAGCCTTCAAGGATTATGCAGGCGGCGAGTTTGTCCACGACGGCTTTGTCACGGCGCTGCGATTTCTTCATACCTCCGGCAATCATCGCCTGATGCGCCAAAGTCGAAGTGAACCGCTCATCATATTCCACCAGCGGAATAGCCGGAAAGGTGACACGAAACCAGTCCATAAACGGTTTGATATAACGCATGGAATCACTATCCGCGCCGTTGAGTTGCGTCGGCTTGCCGATTACAACCGTGTCAATTTCACCTTTCGCCAGTTCGGTCTGCAACCAACTCCGCAAATTAGCCGTATCGATGGTAAGTAACGGATTAGCCGTTATACGGAGCGGGTCCGTAACGGCTAATCCTGTGCGTTTCTGACCATAATCAATGGCAAGTATTCTGCCCATCAGTTGTTGAGTTTCTCCTGAATAGCCTCGTACTTGTCATCCATGTGGAAACGGTAGTAGAGGGTTTTCAGGGTAATCATAAAGTCACGGTTCTCGGGATCCATTTCGTGTGCTTTCTCGAAGAACGGGAGCGACTTCTTGAACATCTCGTTCATATCCGCCAGCGCCTGTTTGTAGGCCTTCTGGTCCTGAATATAGGCAGCGTCTTCGTTCATCTTCACAGCCTGGTTGTAGTAAACACGGCCTTTGCCTGCTACTGCATCCGCCAGTTTCGGGTCGAGTTCGAGCGCCTTGTCATAGTCCGCCAAAGCGGCTTCGTTGTTGCTCTGGTTGGCGTTCAAGTTACCCTTGATAAGGTGGTATTGCGCTACGCTCGGGTCACGCTCAATTGCCTGTGCCAGATAATCAATAGCGGCTTGCTCCTGACCGGAGAAGATGTAGTAGTTAATGAGGTTCTGCAGGAACCACGGCTCTTGCGGGAACTGCACCATCGCCTCCTGAAGCACACGCACGAAGTTTGCGGTATCCTTTTTCTCCACATACTCCTGATAGAGGAACTGGTTAACGGCCACCGGCTCATAAGCACCGGTTTTCATGCGCTCAAGAATAGCAATCGCCTCATCGTGCATCTGCGCCTGGATAGCAAACAGCGCTGCATAATATTCATACTGCGCGTAGATGGTATCCTTCTGCATCTTGGATTGGAAGGACTCTTCCTGCATCATCGGCAGGTCCGGCATGGTGAGGTGACGCATGAATACGTTATAAGCGCCGCGGAAATCACGCTGCTCGTTGAGATGAATACCGTACTTCACGAAGTCCTGCTTGTCATAAAGGTCAAACAGTTTCTTGGCAATGTTGTTGCGCGTCTTGGTATCCACCACTTCGCGGCCTTTCTTATCCAGCGTCGGGGTCATTGCAATCTCGTCCGCTTTCATCCAGTAGTCGTAGCTTTCCATGATGGCTTGTCCAACCTGATCCTGGTCGGGCACTTTACCAATCATACGGTCACGCTCGGCCTGCTCTCTCTGCTGATAGCCCACCAAACCTGCCACATACCATGTGTTCGCCTGGTCCTTGGTTTCCTCATTCTGCAAAGCAGCGCCGATGAGTTGCCGCGCCTGATCATAATCCGGCTCTTCCTGAAGAATCAGGCTTTTGGCTTTGTTTACACTTGCTTTTTGTGCCATGCAGCCGGCGCTTATCAGCACCAATGCTGCGAGAAATAATGTCTTTTTCATTTTCTTATTTTTTCATTTGTTCATTTATTCATTTTCAGGCGTTTCCGGATTTTCCACATTTTCCGTGTTTTCCGTGTTTTCATCTTCCTCCTCTTTCGGAACAACGCAGCCGAACATCAGTGTATCGTTGCGTTTCTGGAGTTCGATAAGCTTGACGCCCTGTGTAGCACGTCCCATGACGCGGATGGTATCCATCGCCATGCGGATAGCGGTGCCGGACTTTGTAATAAGCATCAAGTCCTCGTCATCGCTTACGGCGTGCAGGCCAACGAGTTGTCCCGTCTTGTCCGTGAGATTCATCGTCTTGACACCCTTACCGCCACGGTTGGTTACGCGGTAAACGGGTTGTCCGTCCTCATCGTCCAAGCGTGTGCGCTTACCGAAGCCCTTGTCAGAGATCACCAGAACAGTCTTGTCTGAATTAGGCTCTACACAAATCATGCCAATCGCTTTATCCTGTCCGTCTTCGTCGAGTTTGATAGCGCGGACACCGCTGGCATTACGTCCCATCGGACGGACACCTGCTTCGTTGAAGCGAACGACTTTGCCGTTGTAGGAAGCAATGAGCATTTCGCTTTCGCCGTCTGTAAGCGTTACGCCGATCAGTTCGTCGCCTTCGCGCAAACCGACGGCATTGATACCATTAGCACGCGGACGGCTGTACGCCTCCAGCGTGGTCTTTTTCATCAATCCGTTCTTTGTAGCGAATATAAGGTAATGATTATTGACAAACTCGGCGTCATTGAGTCCCTTGACATTAATGAATGCACGTACTTTGTCGCCTTTTTCGAGGTTAATCATGTTCTGGATAGCGCGTCCTTTGGACTGCTTGTTGCCCTCCGGAATATCATAAACCTTGAGCCAGTAGAGACGTCCGCGCTCGGTAAAGAACATCATCGTCGAGTGCATCGAAGCCTGGTGCAGATACTCAATGAAGTCCTCATCGCGCGCCGAACCCGCCTTGCTGCCGATACCGCCACGCCCTTGCTGACGGAACTCTGTCAGCGGGGTGCGCTTGATATAACCGAGGTGCGAAATGGTGATAATCATATCATCGTCCGCATACATATCCTCGGGGTTGAACTCGGTTGCCATCTTGACAATCTTCGTGCGGCGTTCATCGGCGTATTTATCTTTGATTTCCGCCAACTCTTCGTTGATAACATCGTAGCGCAGCACTTCGCTGGCGAGCAGTTCGTTCAAGTGGGCAATGAGTTTCTCAATCTCCTCATACTCGGCCTTCAACTCCTCGATACGCAGGCCTGTGAGCGCGCTGAGACGCATATCCACGATCGCTTTGGACTGGAGGTTATCCAGATTGAAGCGTGCTTCGAGGTTCGCCTGTGCGTCTGCCGGTGTGCGGCTTGCTTTGATGATACGAATTACCTCATCAATATTATCGACCGCAATAATCAAACCTTCCAAGATATGGGCACGCTCTTCGGCTTTACGGAGTTCGTACTTCGTGCGACGCGTTACCACATCCATACGGTGGTCGATGAAGTTGGCAATCAAGTCCTTGAGGTTCAGCAACATCGGACGTCCGTGAACGAGCGCGATATTATTCACGCTGAACGAGGATTGCAGCTCAGTGAACTTGTATAATTTATTAAGAACCACCTGCGCGTTGGCATCACGCTTCACTTCAATGACAATGCGGATGTCACGGGTACTGAGGTCAGAGATATCGGAAATGCCCTCAATCTTCTTTTCGGAAACGAGGTCGCCGATTTTCTTCACGAGGTCAGCCTTGACCACGCCGTACGGCAGTTCGGTAACAATAATCTTTTCGCGGCCGTTGTCCTCGGTCTCAATGTCAGCGTTAGAGCGTATAACAATACGTCCGCGGCCTGTCTCAAACGCATCTTTTACGCCCTGATAGCCGTAAATCGTACCACCGGTCGGGAAGTCAGGCGCCTTTACGTACTCCATCAAATCCTCAACGGTAATATCCTCTGTTTCGGGATTCTCGATACGTGCTTTGCGGTTGTTGACAAAGGCTACGCAACCATCAATTACTTCGCCGAGGTTATGGGTTGCCATGTTCGTTGCCATACCGACGGCGATACCTGTACCGCCGTTAATCAGCAGGTTCGGGAAGCGGCAGGGCAGAACCGCCGGCTCACGGAGCGAATCATCAAAGTTGGGCACCATGTCCACCGTGTCCTTCTCAATGTCGCGGAGCATTTCTTCCGCCAATTTACTGAGACGCGCCTCGGTGTAACGCATGGCAGCAGCGCCGTCACCGTCCACATTACCGAAGTTACCTTGCCCGTCCACCAGGCAATAGCGCATATTCCACGGCTGTGCGAGACGCACCAACGTTCCATAAATACTGCTATCACCATGCGGGTGATATTTACCCATTACATCACCGACGATACGTGCACTCTTTTTCGTCGGTTTGTCGCTGCTGACGCCCAATTCGTTCATGCCGAACAGCACACGGCGCTGAACGGGCTTAAAGCCGTCCCGCACATCCGGCAGTGCACGGCTCACAATCACACTCATCGAGTAGTCGATGTAGGATTTCCGCATTTCCTCGTCAATCTTGACAGGGATAATTTTGTCATGCTCCATCCCGTTCAACTCATCATTGAGATCTTCATTCATTTGGTTGTTTTCGTTATCCATATATATAATTTATTTGTAAATTCCAAAAAACGTGCAAAGATACAACTTTTTTTTGACATCTACAAATAAAATACGTATTTTTTTGCGTTTTGCTGCATTTTTGTGTCATTTTCGAGGGGATGTCGAAATGAAGATACACTACATCTTAAATCGCATGTATTCCTACTCTACCGGCTTTGACCTTATAAATCTTGTGCGCCCGCGCGCGAGAACACGCCCAAGTGTCATACGGTTTGTATAATGGCCGTCCAAAAGAGCAATTATCTCTGTTTTTACAAAAATATTCATCTTTTTTGCAAAAAAATTTGGTGGAATGAAAAAAAAGCAGTACTTTTGCAGCCGCTTTTGAAAAAAAGGGTCTCCCTAGCTCAGTTGGTAGAGCAACTGACTCTTAATCAGTGGGTCGAGGGTTCGAGTCCCTCGGGGGACACAAAAAACATTGGGTAGGAATAGGCTATGTGCTTTATGCGCGTAGCCTATTCTGCTTTTACAATGTATCTTCCATCATTTTCAGAGCAACGTGTCCAGCCGGTCGGACATTTGAAGAAGTTCGTCACGAAGACGTGCGGCAGTAGTGAAATCAAGGTCTTTGGCAGCCGCCAACATCATACGACGCTGCTTCTCAATGGCGCGCTCCAAGTCCTTGCGGGACATGGTCTGCCACGGCGCAGTCTTCCAGCTCTCGCGGATAGCAGCTTCCACCTTCGCTTTCTCCGCTTCGGCATCCTTATAGAGAGCAGCCAAAGCAGAAGTGTTAATGTCTTTCTTGATGGCTGTCGGCGTGATGTTGTGGGCGGTATTATATGCTATCTGCTTCTCGCGGCGGCGGTTGGTTTCGTCAATGGTAGTCTGCATGGAGGGCGTAATCTTGTCCGCATAGAGAATGGCTTTGCCGTTCACATGGCGTGCAGCACGGCCTACCGTCTGTGTGAGGCTGCGTTTGTCCCGCAAGAAGCCCTCTTTGTCCGCGTCTAAGATAGCGACCAGGGACACTTCCGGCAAGTCCAGTCCCTCGCGCAGGAGGTTTACGCCTACCAACACATCGTACAAGCCTTTGCGCAGGTCTTCCATGATTTTGACACGCTCGATGGTATCTATGTCCGAATGGATATACGCCGAGCGCACACCATAACGGCGCAAGTATTCATCCAATTCCTCCGCCATGCGCTTGGTAAGCGTTGTGACAAGCACGCGTTCCTCGCGTTTCGTCCGCACGCGTATTTCTTCCATCAGGTCATCCACCTGATGCAAGGACGGACGCACTTCTATTTCAGGGTCTAACAGACCTGTCGGGCGAATCAGTTGGTCTATGACAATGCCTTCTGACTTTTCCAGTTCGTAGTCCGCCGGTGTAGCAGAGAGGTAAATGGTCTGCCCCACCTTCTGCTCGAACTCGTCAAAGGTCAAGGGCCTGTTGTCCTTGGCTGCGGGGAGACGGAAGCCGTAATTGACCAAGTTCTCCTTGCGGGATTTGTCGCCACCGTACATACCGTGTATCTGCGGCATGGTAACGTGGCTCTCGTCCACGACCAGCAACATATCATCGGGGAAGTAGTCGATCAGGCAATACGGCGGTGTACCAGCCTCGCGTCCGTCAAAGTAACGGCTGTAATTCTCCACGCCCGAGCAATAACCCAGCTCCTGAATCATCTCCAAGTCATACTTCACGCGTTCC
>CAJOFV010000025.1 GCA_905233925.1 Paludibacteraceae bacterium | reverse complement strand
CTGTTCTGCAAAGCGTTCCGCTTCGGAGAGTTGGTCAATCTTGCCGACATCCAGCAAATCACCCTGCGGCTCGAAGCCATAAAAAGCTGCGTCATTCAAAGCGGAAAGATAAAAATCAATCACGGAAAACTTGTCACCAGCCTCGGCAGCATAAGCGTTCAGCAAGGGAAGGACTGCAGGAGAAAGGAGCTGCATGCCGGAGAAGGCGAGTAAGGTTGAAGGTTTAACGTTTAACGGTGAGGGTTTAACGTTTAACGGTGAAGGAGCGGGGCGGATTTCGCCGGTGGCGAGGTTCGTCCAACCGATGAGACGTCGGGAGTCGTCAAAACAAAGATAACGGGAGGTCTTGCGGGATTTGACAACGAGAAGACCTGTGGGCTGTTGGATCGCTGCGCTGTTGGAAGTTGGAAGTTGGAGCGCCGGCGCTGTGAGAAAGCGGTTGTATTCGGCGATGACGTCTTCCAAGCGAATGGTGGAGAGGATGTCGGCGTTGAGGGCAAGAAGAGGTTCGTTGCTGTCGGCAGCGAATGTGTTCCACGCCTTACGCAAGCCCCCACCCGTTTCAAGGAGGCCGTCACGCTCTTCGGAAAACATGATATGGCAGCCAAAGTTTTCGCGCGCGTGCACGTAATCCATAATCTTTTCCGCGAAATGATGCACGTTGATAATAATGTCCGTTATGCCCGCCGCTTTGAGTTTGGCAATCTGGTACTCCAACAAGGTATGCCCCGCCAACGGCAACAAGGCCTTTGGCATCGTGTCCGTAAAGGGCTTCAAACGGGTGCCGAGACCGGCGGCGAAAATAAGGGCATACATGATTTGAAGATTTGAAAATTTGAAGATTTGAAGATTAGCAGTATTGCGGGACGGTCATCTGGAGGGCGTGGTGGAGGCAATGGACTTCACAGGGACCCATGATATCCATGAGAATGCCGTCCGCCTCGAACTGCAAGTGACGTTTGGTATTGAGCGTAATATCCTTGCCTTCGTAAGAATGGATAAAAGGCAGTTCGGTGAGTTTGCCGTTGAAGAGCCGCGGAATAGCCTGCATTATCTGCCCGAACGTGGGTTTCTCAACAAACATGGAATTGAAGATGCCGTCGCGCGGGTCTGCGGTCGGGTTCTGACGAATACCGCCGCCGGAGAAAGGACCGTTACCGACATTCATGGTGAAGAGCGGAGCCTTGACAATCTCTTTACCGTCGCAGAGCAGCTGCATTTCTATCGGTTTCATCTTTACGAACGCGGCAAAGAGACCGAAGAGGTAATTAACGTGGTGGCTGCCGATGTAAGGCTTGAGGCCGATGGCGTACTTGCAGGTAAGAGGATCCACGCCGAAACCGACAGAGTTGATGAAATAGCGGTGGTGCTCAATGCCATTACGCCAGTATGTCAGGCAGCCGACATCCACAGGCTGGTCTTTGCCGTTGAAAAAGAGGTCGAGCGAACGCTTGAAGTTTTTGGTCAGCCCCCAGAAGCGCCCCCAGTCGTTTCCTGTGCCGCGCGGCATGAGTCCGAAGCGCACTTTCCGGCGCTGTTCAGACGTCAAGTCGGCACGCATGATGCCGTTGATAACCTCGGAGAGGGTGCCGTCACCGCCCAGTACAAGAATCTGGTCATAGCCCTTCTCGACGAGCTCGCGGGCACACTCAATGGCATGGTCAGGATACTGGGTAACGCGGTATGTGAACGGCTCGTGGCGCTTGCGGAGGAGTTTCCACAGGTATATACGCTGCGCACGGAAATACGATTTGCCGGATTTGGGGTTGATGATTATAGCTAAACTCATAGTATTAATTAAGATTCAACGTGAAAAACGGCGCAAAGGTATAAAAAAAAATGCATACCCACAAATTTAGTATGCATTTTTTTGATTTCGGCAGTATTTTTATTTGAAATACTCCATTGCCTTTTCGTTAGCCACAATTTCCTCTTGGAAAATATACGCTCCCGTCTTCGGCGATTTCACCATTTTGATACATTTCGTATGGTTACGTCCGGCATTGCCAGTTTGAAGGGTAGCGACCGCTTTCTTTGCCATAGTCTAAATGTTTTAATCGGTTAATTACTTGATCTCTTTGTGGATTGTGTACCGTTTCAAAATCGGGTTGTACTTTTTGAGTTCCAGACGATCGGGAGTGTTTTTGCGGTTCTTGGTCGTGATGTAACGACTTGTTCCGGGCATTCCGCTGGCCTTGTGCTCAGTGCATTCGAGAATTACTTGAACTCGTGCTTCTTTTTGTTTCTTTGCCATAACGTTTCCTCCTTTTTATTCGTAAAGATACCCTTTTTCGGCGGCCTGCTTCAATGCAGCGTCCAGACCGATTTTGTTAATTGTACGCAGACCAGCGGCACTCACGTTTAAGCTGATCCAGCAATCCTGTTCTACCCAGTAGAACTTCTTGTGGAACAAGTTCACATCGAAGCTGCGCTTAGTGTGGCGCTTCGAGTGCGAAACATTGCACCCCATCATGGCTTTCTTGCCGGTAATTTGACAAATCTTTGACATTTTTTTATATAATTTAGTTATTTTCCTTCTCAAAAGCGCCTTTTTCCGCCTCTTATCTTCCTCATTTTCAGGCACTTGCACACGCAAAATCGGCTCATTCAAGCCTAAAATGCGCGAAAAATCGTGCAAAAGTACTACATTTTTTTTGTCTGTGCAAATTTTTTTTACTTTTTTTTGAATTTTTCTTCACAATGACCGGAAAATAATTCTTTTTTTGCTCAATCGATTTTTTTGTTGTAACTTTGCACGATTATTTGAGCAAGCATGTTATACACCGCTGTCACATTGGATTATTCGTCTGCCGAAAAGTGGGCGCAAGACCTGTTGGAGCAGGATTTGGCGGACATCGGATTTGACTGTTTTGACGGGGGAACGGCGTATATACCGACAGACAAATTGGATGAGACGGCCTTGCGGAAGACGGTAGCGGAGTATAAAGGCGTAGCATTGGTATCGGTGGTAGCATGCGAGGACAAAAACTGGAACGAAGTTTGGGAGTCAGAGCATCCGGTGATGGAACTGCCGTTGGGCGTGCGGATTATGCCGCATTGTGCATTCGGGGCGGGTTATCATGAAACGACCGGGATGATTATTGACCGGCTGCGCCTGTTGGATGTTGGAACGGCTGCGCCTGTTGGAGGTTGGCTATTGGACAGCGTGTTGGACAACGGTTGCGGGACGGGAGTATTAGGCATCATGGCGGCGCGTCTCGGGGCAAAGGATGTGATGATGGTGGATATTGACGAGAAAAGCGTTGCCAATGCACGGGAGAATATTACTCTGAATGGCGAATTGATTCATGACAGAATGATAACCATCCTACAAGGCGACACGCCGCCGGAAGGGCATTACAGCCTGATTATGAGCAATATACACCGAAATGTGCTGTTGGCGCAAATGCCGTTGTATGCATCCTATTTGAATGAAGGCGGCGAAGTGTGGCTGAGCGGATTCTACGAAGAGGACTGCCCTCCCCTGCTTGCCGCAGCGGAAAAGGCAGGACTGAAACTGAAAGATAAAGACCAACGTGGCGAATGGATACTATTAGTGCTATATCAACCCCATACGGCAGCGGCGGCATAGCCATCGTGCGTGTCAGTGGCGACGATGCTATTGCAATCGTGGAACGCCTGACGTGTCCGTTGCAGAACGCCAAAGGCTACACCGTGCGGCACGCGTATCTACACAGGCGAGCAGACGAGATATTAGACGAGGTGTTAGTGTCCGTATTCCGTGCGCCGCATTCGTTCACCGGCGAAGACGTAGTGGAGATTGCCTGTCACGGCAGCCTGTATATCCAACAAGAGTTGCTGCGATGGTTAGCGGAAGAGGGATGCCGTATCGCGCGGGCGGGCGAGTTCACACAACGCGCGTTCCTTAACGGAAAGATGGATCTCACGCAGGCAGAAGCTGTGGCAGACCTTATTGCTGCAGAGACGAAAGCGGAGAAAGATTTGGCATTGAGTCAGTTGCGCGGGAGCGTGTCGTCCGAATTGGCGGCATTGCGGGAACAACTACTGCATTTCACGTCACTCATTGAACTCGAACTGGATTTTGCCGACCATGAGGAACTGGAGTTCGCCGACCGCGGCGAGTTGAAGGAACTGGCACAGAAGATTGAAGAAACGCTGACGGCTTTGGTCGGGTCGTTCAAGACAGGCAACGCCATCAAGAACGGTATCCCCGTGGCAATCGCAGGCGCAACAAACGCCGGCAAATCCACGCTGCTCAACGCGCTTTTGGGCGAGCAACGCGCCATCGTGAGCGATATACAAGGAACGACGCGCGACACAGTGGAAGATACCATTGTGTTGGACGGGATTCTGTTCCGTCTGATAGACACCGCCGGACTGAGGAATACGAACGATATGCTTGAGAATATGGGCATTGAACGCAGCAGGCAGGCGATTGAGAAAGCGCAGATCGTGCTGCATGTGGTGGATGTGACGAAAGATGAGAGGGAGCCCCTCCTAACCTCCCCTGGAGGGGAGGAAATGGGCAGCAAGCCTGTACTGCATGTGTATAATAAAGTGGATTTGCTGAAGGGAGTCAAGCAAACAGAAGATCCTGATAGTCCTAATATATATATATCCGCGAAGAACGGAGAAGTGGAAGCACTGAAACGCTTGTTGGTGAAGACCGCACAAGGAATGTTCCAGCACAACGGGACGGTTATATCGAATGCGCGGCACTATGAGGCATTAGTGCGGGCACAGGAAGCCATCCGCCGTGTGCGAGAGGGCTTGCAGGAGGGCGTGAGCGGTGAGTTCCTGAGTATGGACTTGCAGGACTGCCTTACCGCGTTAGGCGAAATAACAGGACAAATCACTTCGCAGGAAGTACTGAACAATATTTTCTCGAAATTCTGTATAGGGAAGTGAGTGAAGGAGTGAAGGAGTGAAGGAGTGAAGGAGTGAAGGAGTGAAGGAATTAATGAGTGAATGATATGATATATTCCATGACCGGATTCGGGAAAGCCGAGTACATCTTTTCCGACCACAAGACCATCGTAGAGATCCGTTCGCTGAACAGCAAACAACTCGACCTGACCATCAAACTGATGCCGCACTTCCATGACAAGGAAACGGAAATCCGCCGGCTGCTTTCGGCGGCACTCGAACGCGGCAAAGTGGATGTGGCGGTGTATATGACCGACATCGCGGGCGCAAGTTCCGCCGAGCAGTCTTATACGCCCATTAACAAAGAGGCGTTCAAATACTATTATCGCGAATTATCGGCGCTGAAAGAGGAGTTGCAAATGCCGGAGACGACCAACCTGTTGCCGACCATTATGCGTATCCCCGATGTGATGCGGCAAGCGGTAGATAACGGTTTGGACGATGAAGAATGGGCGATTCTGCAAACAGCTATTCAGCAAGCACTTGACGCATTCAACGCCTTCCGCGAGCAGGAAGGGGCTGCGCTGGAAAAGATGTTCACCGAGAAATTAGACGGCATTGCAGCGTTGCTCCAGGAAGTAGAACCGTTTGAGAAGAACCGCGTGGAGAATATCCGGCAGAGCCTCATCAAGAACCTTGACAAACTGGCGGAAGAGACGAAACAGCAAGTGGATAAGAACCGCCTTGAGGCAGAACTGATTTACTACCTTGAGAAATTAGATATTACAGAAGAAAAAGTGCGGCTGACCAATCATATCAAGTATTTCAGGGAGGTAATGAGTGAAGGAGTGAAGGAGTTAATGAGTGAAGGAGCGAAGGGTGTCGGGAAGAAGTTGGGCTTCATCGCACAGGAAATGGGACGCGAGATAAACACCCTCGGCAGCAAGAGTAACCAGAGCGAGATGCAAATCATCGTCGTTAAGATGAAAGATATCCTCGAACAAATCAAAGAACAAGTACTTAATGTACTTTAATTTGAAAATTTGAAGATTTGAAGATTTGAAGATTTTATGATATTGATTTTTTCAGCCCCGAGTGGTGCGGGCAAAAGCACCCTGATTAATTTTCTGCTGACGCAACGGCATGATTTAGAGTTTTCCATCAGTGCGACCACCCGCGACCCGCGCGGTCAGGAAATGCACGGCAAGGAATACTACTTCATCACCAACCATGAGTTCGAGAAACTGATTGAAGACAATCAACTGGTTGAGTGGCAGCAGGTGTATAGCGGGACATATTACGGCACGCTGAAGTCGGAGATAGAACGGATTGAGAGTGCCGGTCATCATGTGGTGTTCGATGTAGATGTGAAGGGCGGTATCAACCTCAAGCGCATCTTCGGGGACAACGCCCGCAGTATCTTTGTTGCACCGCCGTCAGTAGCAGAACTGCGTAAACGGCTTATCGGGCGCGCCACGGATTCCGCTGAGAAGATTGAAGAACGCATTGCCAAAGCGACCATCGAGATGGAAGACGCGCAGTACTTTGACACGGTGATTGTCAATGACAATTTAGAGAAAGCGAAGATGGAACTGATGAACGAAGTGGAGACGTTTCTGGAGTGATTTGAAAATTTCTTATCTCGGCAAAGCCTCGAACGATTGGCTGAAGCCGTATGGAAAATTTGAAGATTTGAAGATTATGGATAACCTTTATACTGTTATTCTTGCGGCGATATTGCCGCCGTTTATACTGATTTTGTATGTCTGGTGGAAAGACAAGTATCAACGCGAGCCGTTCGGACAAATGGCAAAGGGTTTTCTTTACGGCATTATTTCCGCCGGCATCGCCTTGCTGCTTGAGACCGGGCTGCAACTGCTTGCACTCGTACCCGACGAGCCCACCACGTTCTTTCAAGCAGCGTGGAAAGCGTTTCTCGGAGCCGCTATGCCCGAAGAAATTGCCAAACTGCTGATGTTGTGGCTGTTGCTGCGCCGCAACAAGTACTTCGACGAACGCTTTGACGGCATCGTCTATGCTGCGTGCGTAGGCATGGGATTTGCTGCGACGGAAAATATCATATACTTGTTCTCCAATTTGGAGAACTGGCAGTCTGTGGCTGTCGGGCGTGCGATGTTTGCTGTGCCCGGGCACTTTATGTTTGCCGTGGCCATGGGTTATTTCTATGCGATGGTTTATTTCGGAGACATGAACTGGCGGAAGGCGAACTATGTATTCTGGATTCCTGTTCTGTTGCACGGGACATACGACTCGCTGCTGTTTATGGCCAACCTCGGCACTATGTGGTCAGGCATTATCCTGGTGTGCTTCTATATCTTCTGCTTCAAAATGCTGAAATACGGCCGCAGCCGTATCTCTGAACATCTTGCGCGGGACAAGAAAGACCCAACACAAGCAGCTTATTGGAAGGAATAAAGCGTCTCTACTATTCGTACCTGATTAATAGTACTCAATTTCGCGGGTTTGCATGGCGACGAGCCATTCGTTGTCGTCGGTATCCACTTTGTACACTTCGCGTTTGATCCAGTTGCCGACGGCGTCGTAGTGATAGACCTCGCGCCGTATGAGGTACTCGTCCGTGGAATCTGCTGCGTCATTGAGGTTAATGAGCTGCATGTAAGTTTCAATGGCCTGCACGCGGTCATTGTTGTAAACGGTTTCTATGCGCGTTTTGGTGGCTCCTTGCTCCAGCGAGAACCAGGTGTATTCCGTTTGCCGGCCTTTGCTGTCATATTCAAACGTGGAGCAGTAGTATTCGGAAGGTTCCATTCCGTTCCATTCAGCCATGGTTATGTTTCCGTGGTCGTCATATGTCCATGTATAAACGGATGACGGGACGTCCATGCCCTGTTCGTAAAAGGCCTCGTAAATATCCTCTCCGTTTTCGTCCATTCTGTAGTAGTAAACACTTGTGGTGTCACCTTCTTCATTCACGTAGGCTTCCCAACGCTCTGTCATGTCGTCGGAATAAGTGGTATAGGCCGCACTTACGAGTATATCGTTTTTGTCATAGTGTCCGCGTGAAGCCTCTTTGTTTTTGCGTTTGCCGGAGTGATAGTACTCATATCTCCATTTGTCAAAGTACTCCTCATTCTTATAGGTTTCCTCTTGCAGGTTTCCCGCCGCGTCGTAGGAATAGGTAGATACGTTGGTCAGTGTATCCGCACCATATCGCTCCGTGCGTGTGCGATAGTTTTTGGCGTTGTACTCATAGATATACTCGTAGGAATCACCGAAGGACGGCCAGTAGTACTCCCGCGTCATGAACCCGTCGGGGTTATAGTTGTACTCGTAGTAAAATGCACATGTGAGGTTCTCTTTGAGATGGTCGGAACGGAGGAGGCGGTGGTGAGCGTCATAGGTATTCACAATCTGGTCAGTGGGGTTGGCGTTCATGGTTTCCATGTAACTGATTTCGCGCTCCATGTCGCCGTTCTCATTAAAGATATACACTTTATAGGCGTTGCCATCCGTATTTTGCTCCTCGGGATAAAACTCAAAGTCCTCCAGATTGTCTGTGCCGTTCTCCATTACTTCGTAGATGTCAAGCCCCTGATCTTCGCAGTAAGCAAGCAAGGAGAGATAATACTCCAAGAGCGTCGAGTTGATGAAATCGTCGTTGCCATACGCCATCCATTCGGGATTAACAATCGTGTTGTCGGTTTCAGTAATCTGTTTGACCTTTCCACGCAATTCCATCTGCTCCCAGTCGGATTGATAGACAGGGGCTTCGTTTTTCTTGCTGCAACTAATCAGCAGAGACATCATTGATAATGCAAAAACAATGCATCTTTTCATTTTATCCAAGTCTTTCGAGTTCTACGGTGAAGTGGCGCATGAGCGGTGCTTCCTTGACGATTTTCAGTCCGCGTGAGATGCTTTCGCGGCGGTCATAGACGTTCTTTAATGCAGCGGCAATAACGTCCATGTGGTTATTGGTATAAACGCGTCTGGGAATGCAGAGACGAACGAAGTCCAGTCCGCCGAAGCGGTTCTCGCGCGTCACAGGATCACGGTCTGCAAGGATATAACCAATTTCGCAGGCACGTATTCCTGCTTCAAGATAAAGTTCGCAAGTCAGGGTCTGTGCCGGGAACTCCTCTTTGGGAATGTGGGTGAGCACTTTGTCTGCGTCCACAAAGATAGCGTGTCCTCCTGCGGGACGCTGGTAAGGGATTCCGTACTCGTCGAGTTTGGCCGCGAGGTATTGCACTTGGCGTATGCGGGTGTCGAGCATATCAAATTCGGTGTTCTCCATTAAACCGACGGCGAGTGCCGCCATGTCGCGTCCGTTCATACCGCCGTAGGTAAGGAAACCTTCGAAGGGAATACAGAACTGCTTGCAGCCTTCGTACCACTCGGCGCGGTTGGTGGCGATGAAACCACCCATATTCACCAGTCCGTCTTTCTTGGCTGACATGGTCATGGAATCCACGTATGAGAACATCTCGCGGGCTATCTCCTTGATAGATTTATCGGCATAACCAGCTTCGCGGGTCTTGATGAAGTAAGCGTTTTCGGCAAAGCGTGCAGAGTCCATGTTCACCGCTACGCCGTACTTGTGGCAGAGTTCGCAGGTAGCTTTGATGTTCGCCATCGAGACGGGCTGTCCGCCGACGGTGTTGTTCGTTACGGTCAGCACCATGAAGGGCACATTGCCTTTGTTCTCGCGCAGGACTTTCTCCAGTTTCTCCAACGAGACGTTGCCTTTGAAGGGTGCTTCGAGCTGGGTGTCTTTTGCCTCGTCGCAGGTAACGTCAATAGCAAAGGCCTTACGGGCTTCGATGTGTCCTTTGGTGGTGTCGAAGTGTGCGTTGCCAGGAATGACTTGTCCTGGCTTAACGAGGTAAGAGAAGAGCACATTCTCCGCAGCACGTCCCTGGTGCGTAGGAATAACGTAGTTAAAGCCTGTGAGGGCAGTTACTACGTCCTTGAACTCGAAGAACGAGCGTGCGCCGGAGTAACTTTCGTCGCCGGTCATCATCGCCGCCCACTGACGGTCAGACATAGAGCCTGTGCCGGAGTCTGTCAGCAAGTCGATATATACCTGCTCTGACTTGAGCATGAACACATTGTTTTTTGCTCCGCGAAGCCAGCCTTCGCGTTCTTCACGTGTGGATTTACGAATGGGTTCAACCATTTTGATTTTCCACGCTTCTGCAAACGGTAATTCCATGATTATGTTTGATGTTTGATTTGAGGCTGCAAAGGTACAACATATTTTTGATATATGCAAGAAAAAGCGGCATTTTCTGCCGCTTTTTCTGGTTTTTAGGTGGCTAGGAGTCTAGGTTTCTAGGTGACTAGGCTTCTAGCGAGGTAGTTCCTCATTATTTTACTTTCGAGCCGGTGATGGTGTAGATGTTACCGTCGCGGAGGATGTAGATATGACCTTCGTGGAAGATCTTCTCTGCCGAAGCGCCGGAAGCACTTACATTCTCAATAGCACCGCCGTTCTTTTCAAAGACAGCCGTGATGTTGATGTTCTTGGTTACCGTCACATCGTACTCTTTTGTAGTGATGTTGGTACCACCGTCCTCGAAGCGAACGAATCTGTAACCGGAAGCGGGAACGGCTTTGAGCGTTACGGTTTTACCGGCCTCTACAGATACATAGTTACCGCTTTCCTCTACATCGTTGAAGAGCACCTTACCGGCTTCATCGTTCGGTTCAATGATTACGCTGAGCGTGAATTTCGACTGTACGACGAAGTATGCGGTGATGTCGATATCATGATCGATGGTTATTTCGCGGGTAGCCTGCGTGTTACCATCCGACCATGAGCCGAAGATGTAACCCTTGTCCGGTGTAGCCTTGATGGTGACTTTATCGCCGCCCTTGTAGGTGCCGTTCACTTCGTCGTTCACAGAACCATGTTCACCTGCCTTAATCTTGAGGGTGAAGGTAGCTGTAGTCTTGAACTTCGCGGTGAGGCTGTAGTCCTTGTCCATGGTAATTACGCGAACAGCTTGCTTGTTACCATCTGACCATTGGTCGAACTCCCAGTAGGTGAAAGGTGTTGCACGCAGTGTGACTTTGGCATCTTTCGCCCACTTGCCGTTTACGGCATCGTTCACTATACCGCCTGCTTCCGCCGAGATATTCAGCGTGTATTCAACAGCGGGTTTGACATCCGTCTTGGAGCCTTGTATCTGGAAGTAATGGCCATAATTCTTTACAGAGAGCGGAGTCTCATCATTTGCTATCGACTGAACATACCAATAATACTCGCCGAGCTTATCTTCGTCCAGTTGGTATGTTGCCGTATATTGTCCGTTCTTGCCGGTTACGATAGCCGATGCCACAAGTTCATACGTGACCGCATCCTGAATCTCGTAGCGGCAAGCAGGAACAGCCATCGGGGCAGTCCAAGCGAGGGTTGCTTTCTTACCGTTAACAGCTACGTTGAGGTGTGTTGGCGTCAAGTCTGTGCCGACGATGGTAAAGTCGGGACCTTTCACTACGGCGAGTGCTTCTCCTGCACCATTGTATGCCGTCAGTTTCCATTCGTGCGGGGCAGGTATGATGAACTGTGCCACATACTCTTCTCCGGTAATCTTCTTAACATCCAGTACTGTTTCTCCAGTAAGTTGTTCAACCGCTTCGATACCGAACCAAGCGACATCCTCGCCGACTTTCTTCCACTTGAAGGTGGTCGTCACGCCGTCTTTGTTCACGGTCGCTTGGAGGTTGGTCGGAATATTCGTATTGCCTTTAACTTCCACGTCACCTGCGTAGGCATCTGTAGCATTATAGCCCCAAGCATTATATGCGTAAACCATGAAGTCGTACTTTTGGTTTTCCGTGTTGCTGAAGAGCGCGGTTACCGTAGTTCCACCTTCCCAGTTGCAGAGTTTCTGGAAGATGTCAGAAGTACCGTTTTTGCGGTATGTTATCATATACGACGGTGCTACATCCTTTTTGGGCGTAATCGTAAATGTGACTTGTCCGGCTTTGCTGTTGTCGGTCTCCACCTTATCTATAATATAGTTATGGTCCTTTGCGTCACATTCCACGTTGTCATTATCCCAGTGACCCCAATATTCCGGTTTATACTGCAACTCTTCGCATATTTCCGTTGCGGTGGTCCAGCCGTTACTAAAGGTATAAGAAGGAGAGCCTGTCCAAGAGCTCGCATTGACGTATACATAGTTGAACGAAGCATGGGAAGTTTCGTTGAACGTGCCCTCAAACCAGCGTGTTCCGGTTTCTTTCTCGGTCATTTCGACGAATCTGCCGTTTGCTTCACGTTCTTCGCCGAAGAACCAGTAGCAGAGCCAGAGACCTGCGGAGATGTCCATGTTATTATCCGTCGGAACGAGCAGACGCATCTTGACATCGCCCAGCGGCTTGCTGCCGGTCATGGCATAAGTCAGTTTCTCTTCGCCGCAAAAATAGGTTTCCAGATCGTACGCATCCACATAGAAGTTATAATCGCCGTCATCGATAACGCCGTCGAAGCGTATCGAATGTTTGCCTTCAACAGCCGGCGTAAATTCGGGATATACATAGTAGTCTTGCAACCATTCCGTTCCATACTTCACAACCACCCAGTAGTAGTGTACCGATTCGTGTGCGTTCCAAGACAAGGTGAGAGAGTTGTCCTCATTCTTCACTACGTTCAAGCCGGACGGGTATGCGGGATTACGCGGGATTGTGAACGAAACGGTTTTCTCCAGCTCGGTGCAGTATGTGTACATATTGTCGTCATCATCGCGCGCCTGTACATATACTTTTTCGATTTCTACCTCTTCTGTTTCGTGCGGGTTGACGACGAAGTTGAGCGTAGTAGTTTCGCTCTCTTCGGGAATCAAATCATATTCGTACGATACATAGCTTTTGCCTTTTATGACGAGTCCTACCCAGTATTTAGGTGCCTTATCAACAACCGTCAGTTTGATTGCGAGTTCGCCGGTTGTCGTATTCGGCACGATTTCCACATCCTGCGGGACGTAGTTGTGGTCTTTCGTATTGTCGTTCGCTTTAGCGGCTTTTTCCGTAGAGGATTCTTTGTCCCAATACATTTCATACTTGGCGTTCTTGCCCGCTACGGGATCGATTGTAATCTTGTAGGCACTTGCCCAGTTCGCCTTGGTGTCATTACCGACAATTAGTTTGTACGAGGTTGCGGTCACAGAACCGAGAGCCGCAGAGTACCAGTGGCTGTCCGAAGCCTTGGTGGCCTCTACCCATGTGTCAGGGTCGGAAGCAGACGACCAGCAGAACCAAACGCCGTTAGTTACGTCATAACATGCATCTTCGGGTATGAGGATGCTGAAGTTCGCGTCGCCGATGTCGTCCACGGATGTAACCGCGAAATTACCGTAGAGGTAAGCACGCGAATAATCATCGGCGTCGTAAGCATACAATTTGTATATCCATGTACCAATCTCAAAGACCGGTTCGGTAGTAATCTGGAATTTGTTACCGACTTTCTGGATTTCCTTACCCACTTCGAAGATGCCGTCAAGGATAGTTGCAGGTTTGTTATATTCGCTATAGACTAATACCTTGTAAGACTTCGCGTTGTCAAAGGCATCCCAACTCAAGGTATAGCGGTTCTCCTCCGCCTTGGTAACGGTCATGTTTTTAATCACGTAGGGGTTAAGCACTTCCACGTCTTTCGTCTCGACGTATTCGGCGCCTACCAGTCTCGGCATTATGTGCTCTTCATCCCAAATCCACGCTTTGATGTTCCATGAGGTAATCGTGACATCTGCGCCGTTGTTCTTCCAGCTCCAGGAGAGTTCACCTTCTTTGAACTTACCGTAATCCACATAGTCACCAGAGCCTTTGTAGATGTTGATGGTATAATAATCCGCCTGGTCCTTCTCCGGAACAATGGTCAGGGTTAATTTACCGTCTTCCACCGTTACGTTTGTCGAAGCGATGTTGTAGTTATGGTCTTTGGCATCGCATGCGGCGTCGATTAATTCGAATTGTCTATGCACAACGCCGTCTCCATCGGTACTTTCATAGTAGAAAGCTCCCGCCTCTTTGCAGAAGGAGTTCACGAGTACATAACCACCACCACTCAAATCCTGGCGTTTCTTTTCTTCGAGTTGGATATAGAACTCGTACCAGAACTTGGAGAGGGAAATATCCGTTGTAACGCTCCACCAGCGCGAGCCGGGTTCCTGCGTCATTTTAACGGGATGACGAACTTCGTCGTCGCCATACCAAGCGAACATAACGTCTTTGGTTACATCCAACTCTGAATCAGAGGGAATAAGCAGACGTATCGTACTGGAGCCGAGTGCTTTTGGTTCAAAGTCAAACTCGAGCGAAGTGCCTCCGCCGAATGTATTATACATGTCATCCATGCCACTGACTCTCACTTTGTACTTGCCGGTTTTTGTTGCGGCACCGAGATTGAATACAAGTTTCTTCTCGTCTGTATTATTGGACTCAATAAAAGCGCCGTCCGGGTCATATATAGTCACCCAGTAATGCGGGAAATCGTATTGGGACTCCCAAGCGAACTCAAACTGGTTTGTACCGACTGAAGCTGCTTTGAGGTTTTTAATGGTATAATCGCCTTCTTCCGCGGAGCAGGGGTCAGTCAGGGTGAACGGAGTAGCCACCGAGCCGTCTTTTTCTTCGGAATAAATGACCTTACCACCTGCAGCGATGATTTCAAAGGATACTTCAGAATCGGTCGAGCCCTTTGTCCATGTGCAGGAGGGAGTGCCGCCATGCGCCTCCAGTTCCTTAATTTCTGATGCGCCGCTGGACGTCATCGTTACATCCGTGCGGTAACCGGCATCCCAGATATGGAGTGCGCCACCTTCCCAACCGTCTTGAGCCCAGTCCCTCATCAGGATAGTGTACGTACAGGGAACCGGCTTGTGAATAGGCACGATGAAGTAGTCGCCGTACTCATTCATTTCATACGTAGCGGACGAGCCTTGTCCGTCGTGCATGATGATAGCGATACCCGTGATGTCCGCCGTTCCGGGTGCACTGAAATAATTGTACAGGTCGGTGAAGGTGAGATACCATGAGTTACCGTAATAGGATTTTGACCATTTGGGCTCGGTATTTTCACCCATATTGTGGTTAGCAGACCAGTACTTAACGTCCTGGGCGCTGGTTGATTCGGATGTCAGCAGTCCGATGTGGGAATAGACCTCCGAAGCCGAGTAGAGGGGGCTTGAGGTTGATGGCCAGAAAGTAATGGTCACGGATCCCGTGTAGCCCTGCTCAATTGTGCCGGAGCTGGAATAGACATCCGACGCAGCCGTTGCTGTGCCAAAGAGGCATGCCGCGGCAAAGAAAATTGTCAGAAAGCGTTTCATAAGCGTTTCAATTTTGGTTAATATTAGGGTTAATTGTGTATATTCGAAGCTAATTTACCATTTCAAGCCGCAAAGTTACAACTTTTTTTTTGTATCTGCAAATATTTTGTAATTTTTTACAAAAAATGACCAAAAATTGCGGAAAAATTTGTAAGAAAAAGCATTATCTTTGCAGCGTTTTAAGGAAAAGTAACAAAAACAACTATGAAAGTACAAACAAAACAACTATGAAAGCACAAACAATCGAATGGCTGACCAAGCTGTCAGGACAATTAGGCGACCGCTTCTACGCGAGCGCCGCACCGAACGAACCCGGCTGGGTAATCATCCGGCAGAAACCCGGTCCGCATAACCGTCCGGGGACACGAAAAGACCGCCGGTGGAAGATGCCACCCAAACAAGCAGCCGCCGTGGAAGAAATGATGAGTCTGCAACAACGCGCGTCGGCGGAGTACAAAGACCCCGTGAAACGTGCGGCGTGGCAAGCGGAATACGAGGCGTGGGCAAGCAGCGAGAAACGGAACAAACGGGCAGGGAACAAACTGAACGGAAAACTCGTACGCTACCTGTGGGACTACGTGCGTATAAAAATAAAGGAGCAGGCCGGTGAACAGGGGCATTGAGACGGGATTCTGTCAACCTCTTGTCAGCTTTATGTCAGCTTCAGGTACCGAGCAGCTACTGAGCAGGTACCGAGCAGGTACCGAGCCAGGCTCTTATGTTTAAGGTGTGATTTTGATGTTTTATGTTTGATGTGTGATGTTTTTATGTGTGATGTGTGATGTGTGATGTTTTATGGCGAAAGTGGGAATATATGGCGGATCGTTCAATCCGGTGCATTTCGGGCATATCGGACTGGTGAAATGGGTGCTTGAACATAGCGACCTGGATGAAATATGGATGTTGGTGAGCCCGAAAAGTCCGTTGAAAACCGACCGCGCGGATTTGGATGCAAATTATGCGGAACGGTTAGCGGCGGCGGAAAAGGCAGTAAAGGACGCCAGAATAGAAAGAATCGAACTTCCAGACGGCAGTCAGAAGCATGTGGTGGTGAGCGATTTTGAGCGAAATCTGCCGCTGCCAAGCTATACGGCAAATACGCTGCGGGAACTGAAACGGACGTATCCGGAACATGCGTTTTCGCTGATAATCGGAGAAGATAACTGGGATGTGTTCGACAAATGGCGGGAATGGGAGTATATTCTGGAAAATTACCGTGTGTTCGTGTACCCGAGACACGGAAAAAAGAGCGGGCAGAAATCAGCCAAAGAAGCCTTAAAAAACGTTGTTTTTTTGCAGGAAGCGCCGTATTTTGACGTGTCAAGTACAGAAATTCGCGAAAAAATGCAAAAAGATTTGCATAAATGAAAAAAAAGCAGTACCTTTGTCGCGAATTTTGGGGTGAACGGGTGAACGGGTGAGGGGATGAACGGGTGAGGGGATGAACGGAAGAGAATTTAATACATACAAGATATGACAAGGACAACATTTAACCGCTTACGCGATGTGAAGGACAGCCTGCCACACGGGAGTATGGCTGCAATTGCCGAAGAACTCGGGATTACAGCCGATGAAGTGAGAGCATTCTTTAACGGACAAGGTACCCCCGAAAGCGGTTACCATATCGAGCCCGGGCCAGACGGCGGCATCGTGATGCTGCATAACGCGCGGATTCTCGAAGTAGCACTGCGAATATTGTGGGAAGTGCGAAACGGCATATAGCAGTCACATTCATCCTTTTGGCAGTGTTTACGGCCAAAGCGGAAGAAAACAAGTGGCTCGACGATTATCACCAACCCGTCGGGTTCACGTGGGATGCGAGTGCAATTGTCAATACGAACTATATCTGGCGAGGTCTGTATATAGGGGGATTGAACCTGCAAGCAGATGCAAGCGTCGGTTACGGCGGAGCGTTCTTTAATATATGGTGCAATATAGGTGCGACGGACTGGAAGTTCCACGGGTTTCTGCCGGAGTTGGACACGTCAATCGGGTTCTCGCGCTGGGGACTGACGGTGCTGTTCATACACATGTACAACTTTGACCGTTACAGCGACGGGCGGCGAAGCCGGTTCTTCGACTTCAGCGACCCCGAGGACGGTATAGGCGGCGTGAACACGGAGTTCCGGATAGGATACAAAGTGTCGTCGAAACTGCCGCTGAGCATACTGTGGTGCACGCGGTTCTGGGGACGTGACGGATACTTCGATGCGCAAGGCAAACGGCACAGAGCGTATTCGACGTACATCGAGTTGGGGTATGATTTCAGTCTGCCGTGGGAGTTGGTGATGCCGGTGCGGTTCGCGATGACGCCGTGGAAGAGCATGTACACGTGGTATGAGGGGGAATTTGCGGTGGTGAATATCCAAGTGGGACTGCGACGGGACTGGAAGTTGACGGATTATTGCAGGTTACGGGTGGCGGGCACACTGATGCTTAACCCGTACGCCATAGACAAAGAGAATGTAAAATGGAAAACGGGCGAACCGGGACGACAGAGGTTGAATGCGAACCTCGGGATTGGAATCGTGTTTAATTGACCCTTGGACGATTGATTGAGCAATTGAGACAAATTGAATTATTTATATATTGAGATGAAAAAAGGATTACTGGTAATGATGCTGCTGGTGGCAGCAGTGGCTGCGAAAGCAGAGTTGGAGTTTACTTATACCGCAGGTGCGGAACTGACGAGTGCCTATCTGTGGCGCGGCCAGTACAACGGCGGTTTGAGTTTTCAGCCGGAGTTGGGCGTCGGCTTCGAGACCGAGAACATTGCGTTCAATGTCGGCGCATGGGGAAACATCGGTGCTTCGGACTGGCGATTCACCACCAAAAAAGACAAGTATATCGATGAAGACGGCACAGAAATAAACCCGAACACACAGTTTATGCCGGAATTGGATGTTATGCTGTCCTTGTCGCTGTGGGGCGCAAGTATCGGTGTGAACCACTACTACTACTGCGACGGGTCGAACTTCCTCTCATGGCAGAGCAAACAGCAGATTCTCGAGGACGAAAACACCAGTTCGACAGAATTGTGGGTAGGTTATAACTTCGGCAACCGTCTGGACGTAGGTTTGTTCATCAACTGGTACGTGACGCTTGCCGGATGCGACTTCAACTATGACGACGATAAAGTCACCCGCGCATACAGCAGTTATATCGAGTTGGGCTACGAGCACGAGTTCGAGCGTATCGGCCTGACCATCAGCGCAGATTTGGGTATCTCGCCGTGGCGGAGCGATGACATCTACAAGAACGGGAAGTTCGCGGTGACGAACATCAGCGTCCGTGTCGAGAAGGCATTTGATTTGGGCGTATGCAGCCTGAGCGTTTTTGCACAGGGCATGATTAACCCGAACGGATTGAACAAAGAGACGGCGTATATCAGTGCCGCCGGTGACGAGAAGCTGTACAAACAGAAAATGAACGGCGCCGTAGGACTCGGCGTATGGTTCTAAACGACAATAATTAACCATAAAATAATAACCACTAAACACAACAAAATCATGAAGAGAACACGTACATTTATCGCATTAGGTCTGGCGCTGGCAGCGGCAGCACTGTTGCTGTTCATGCCCGGTTGCTCAGGCAAGAAGTATTATTTCAATGAGGGTCTGGTCTTCGGAACGTACTACAACATCCGTTACGAAGCACTGCGCGATTTGGAGCCGGAAATTACCGCCCGACTGGCACACATGGATTCCTCGTTGAGCGTGTTTAACAAAGCGTCCATTATCTCACGCATCAACCGCAATGACGATGTGGAGACGGATTCGCTGTTCGAGATCATGTTCAAGACCGCGGTGAAAGTGACGAAGATGAGTGAAGGTGCATTCGACATCACGTGCGGACCGCTGATTAACGAATGGGGCTTCGGACCCGACGGCATCGGCTACACGCCGACACAGCATGAGATTGACAGTATTCTGCAATTCGTCGGTTTCCAGTATGTTGAGTTGGACGAGGAGACCCACCACATCATGAAGATGGACACGCGTATCCAGATGGATGCGAGCGCCATTGCGAAAGGCTACGGCTGCGATATCGTGGCAGAGCTGCTGCGTCAAAACGGTGTGGAGAACTACCTCGTTGATATCGGCGGTGAGGTTGTTGCCAAAGGTCACAACGACAAAGGCGAGAAGTGGAAACTGGGTATCACCAAACCGATTGACGACCCGACCGGCGAGATTCAGGAGATTGAGGACGTGATTGAGAGTGATGATATATGCATCGCATCGTCCGGCAACTACCGCCGCTTCTACTACGACGGCGGCGAGCGCCGCAGCCACACGGTTGACCCGCGTAACGGTTATCCCGTGAACCACAACGTACTGAGTTCGACGGTTATTGCGCCGACCGGCATTATGGCTGACGCACTGGCAACGGCCTGCATGGTAATGGGCGAAGAGAAAGCATTGGAAATGATTGAGGCGACCGACGATTGCGCCTGCCACCTGATTATGTCGGAAGGCGACGGTACGAGAGTAGTGGTATCGTCACGGTGGCCGGAGGAATAAACGGAATTGAGACATAAATATATTATATTAGGAGTGCTGCTGGTACTTCTCGCAAGTTGCGGGGAGTACCAACAAGTACTTAAATCCCGTGACCCGGAATACAAGTTCCAGAAAGCGTTAGAGTACTTCAACCTGAAGGAATACGGGAAGGCGCAGAGCCTGTTTGACGACGTTGCCGCGTACTACAAAGGAACGGAACGGAGCGAAGACGTGCTGTGCTATCTGGCGCGGTCGCACATGGGACAGAAGTCCTACGCGGAAGCGGCGAACTACTATGCCGCGTATATACGGAACTACCCGAAGGGCAAGTATATCATGGAGGCGCGGTTCCAAATGGGACACTGCTATTACCTTGACTCGCCGGACGCACGGCTTGACCAGGATATAACCAGAAAGTCGATCGACGCGTTTACGCAGTTCGTCGAACTCTACCCCTCCAGTCCGTATGCCGAACAGGCGTACACGGAAATGGGCGAGATGTACGACAAATTGGCGTACAAGGAGTATTTGAGCGCGAAGCTGTATTACAACCTCGGTTCGTATTTAGGCAACAACTACGCCAGCTGCGAGATTATTGCCAAGAACGCCCTGAAGGATTACCCGAGCAACAGTTATCAGGAGGAGTTGAGCTGGCTTGTTTTTGCGGCAAAGTACCAGCAGATGGTCAATTCGTTCGAGGAGAAGAAACTCGACCGCGCGCGGGATACCCAGGATGAGTACTACAGTTTCATCACCGAGTTTCCGGACTCCAAACACCGCAAGGAAGCGGAAAAACTGTTCAAGGAAATATCCAAAATACTGGTGCATGACAAATAAATCATAACATCGCAAATATATAAATCGTACATATTTTTATGGATTACAAAAAGACAAAAGCTCCGAAAACCACGATTACACGTGATTTGAACAAACTGACAGAGAAAGTGGGCAACGTGTATGAGACCGTTGCCATTATCGGCAAACGCGCCAACCAAATCTCCAGCGCGCTGAAGAAAGAGCTGGATACGAAGTTGCAGGATTTTGCCATGCCACAGGACACATTGGACGACACCTTCGAGAACCGCGAGCAGATTGAGATCTCGCGCAGCTACGAGGTAATGCCCAAGCCGACGCTTATTGCGACGCAGGAACTGATTGACGACCAGTTGATTATCCGCGGCACGAATAAAGACGAACAGCTGAAATAATGCTGCAAGGCAAACACATAGTAGTCGGAATAAGCGGCGGCATAGCCGCGTACAAGATTCCGGACCTGATTCGCCGTTTGCGCAAAGAAGGAGCAGAAGTGAAAGTGACGACCACCAGGAATGCCCTGGAGTTCGTCACTGAACTTACGCTGCAGACGCTGAGCGGGAACAAGGTGTATTCGGATGTGTTTGCCGCGATTAACGACCATTCGATGGAACATATCTCGCTGCCCGACTGGGCGGATTTGATGGTAATTGCGCCTGCGACGGCGAATGTAATCGGCAAGATGGCTCACGGGATTGCGGACGACGCGCTGACAACAACGTTCTGCGCGATGCCCAAACCGGTGGTTATT
>CAJOFV010000024.1 GCA_905233925.1 Paludibacteraceae bacterium | reverse complement strand
AGGCCTTCATCGTCCACGGTCGCCACTATGGTCGTGTGGATTTCATTTACAAGATAGCGGAAATAGGTTTCTGCGTTCGACATCGTTATTCCTTTCCTTTCAGCAGTGGTCTGATTCTTTTATATACGAGCATTGTGAATCCGGTTATTACAAGGCCTTTCAGTAAGTTGAACGGGAATGCATTGTACAGAACAACATCCAGCTTTGTTTTGATAAATGGGATAAACGCTCCGAAGGATGCAATCATCTGATCCAGCGGCATAAACTGTTCGAAAAGCGGGAGAAGGATGAAGTAGTTTGCAAGCGCAGCCACGATGCCCATAACGACACTTCCGATAATCCCACCGATCAATGCTGTCCTTTTTGTCTTATGCTGCTTATAAATCAGTCCGGCTGTGCCGGCAATCAGCAACGTGATAATAATCTTCGTCCATGTCTCGCCGGCTATAATCGGCAACGAATGGCACTCTAATTCGCGGTCGCCGGTTTGGTCCTGAAGATCCTTGATAATCTCCCGAATCCATGTAGTCAGGAAGGCAAATAGCGCAAAGCCGCCCGTCCAGACGAACAAATCACGTGTTACCGTGAGGTATGGCATCACATCCGGATAATGCAATGTGAGCCATGCGGCGTTGGTCTGCGCCACCAGTATCGGTGGCAGTGCCGATGTAAAAGAGACAATGAGGTTGCCCAATAGGAACTGGCGTTTGTAACTGGACGAATAGAACCACAGTAGTCCGGGAACGACAAAGAACACCATCGCAAGTTGCCAGTTCCGCACTACCCAAGCAACTGCCAATCCGAGCAATGCGCCCGAGACAGCGAGAACGCGATAGAGCGTCATTGCCTGCTCCTTAGTAACGGTTTGGGTGACAATAAGTTTGTTTGGGCGGTTAATGCGGTCAATCTTGACATCGAAATAATCGTTAATGACATAGCCTGCTGCTGCGGTCAGCACAACCGCCAGCAGCAGTAGCCAAAACAGCCACCACGGCAGCACTTCGTAGAAACGCACCGCGCTGAGAACGGGCACGCACACCCACTTCTCCATTACCCAGACAACTATGCCGAGAAATAGCAGATTCTGCCACCTGATGAGCCGTAACCAATCTTTCATTATTTCTTTTTCTTGTTCGCATCCTCAATCCGATAGACTGCTCCTGTCCACTCGGGTAGGGTAATCAGTATCGGCTGGTTGGGAACGAACGCAATCGTTTTTTGTTTTTTGCCTTTCTCGTTGAGCGAGGTAAGCACCGTATCAGTAAGCAGTTCCGTGGCGGTTGCTTTCTCCAGCTGCGGCTGTTGCAGGTAGTTGAACGCATCCGCGGGAATGGTAACATGGATGTCGCGTTGCTTGTCGTCGAAGTTTGTAACTACTAACAGCAATTCATCGTCCGCCTTGCGCAGAAATGCAAACTGTTCATGCTTGTCAAATCCTTCGCCTTGCGCATACTCCAGATCGTACATCAAACCTTCTGTCACCGCCTTGCTGTCACGGGCAATCGTAAGCAGCTTCTGGTAGAAATTGCGAAGTTTCTTTTGCTCGTCGGAAAGCATCTTGCTGTCAAACTTGCCGTGATCCGCCCATGCTTGCAGGGATTTAACACCCCAGTAATCGAAGATGGTTGAACGTCCGTCCATGCCCGAGAATCCTTCGGCATCCATACCCTTCTCGCCAAGCTCCTGTCCGGCATAAACCATTACCGGATTGCGCCCGAGCAGTGCTGCTACGGTCATGGCGGGCTCGGCGGCACGTCCGCTTCCACAGAAGAAGCCGCTGGCGATACGCTGTTCGTCGTGGTTCTCGAGGAAATACAGCATGTGGTCTTTGATATCATCAACCGACTGCCAGTAGTGCGTAATACCTTCTGCCGCCCATGACTTGCTGGTCACGCCGCGAAGGTAGTCGTACATACCGACTTTGTCATACAGATATTTGAAGCCTGCATTCAGGAACTCTCTGTATAACAGCGGATTATACACTTCCCCGAGAAATTCTACATCGGGGAAGAATGTGTGTACGTAAGGAATTACCCAGCGCCAGAATTCAATAGGCACCATCTCCGCCATGTCAACGCGGAACGCATCAACGCCCTTGCGTGCCCAATAACTGAGGATATACAGCATCTTCTGCCACGTTGACGGAATGGGGTTGAACTGCTTCTCTCCACCACCCTGGTAGAATACACCGTAGTTCAACTTGATTGTCTCATACCAGTCATCGCGGCTCGGATGTGCCGTAAAGCAGTCGTTGCCGGTCACTTTCGCGGGATACTCTTCGTAGGAGCCGATGTCAAACGACGGCTGGAACCTCTCTCCCGGAATATAATAGAAGTTGTTCAGCGGCGAGAATGCCCATTCGGGGTGGTCGTCTTCACCTAAGTCCTTGAATCCCTTCGGTTTGCACGCCGATTTGTATTCGCGAGCGACATGGTTCGGCACGAAGTCGATAATAACTTTCAGCCCCTGCTTGTGCGTGCGGCGGATAAGCGCTTCGAACTCGGCCATACGCTTGTTCTCTTCCTGTGCCAAATCGGGATCCACATCGTAGTAATCCGTTATGGCATAGGGACTTCCGGCCTTACCCTTGGTTATTTCAGGAGTGTTGTATTGCGCCGTGGCGTGACGGATAACACCCGTATACCAAACGTGTGTCGCACCCAGATCCTGAATGGCTTTCAGAGCCTTTGGCGTGATGTCCGCAAATTTGCCGCAACCGTTTTCCTCAAGTGTGCCGTGGGGCTTCCGCGTCTCGTTGTAGTTTGTGAACGTGCGCGGAAAAAGTTGATATATAATAGGTTTCATTATTAAGCCTGAATCAGTGCCAATGTGTCTCTTGCAATCATAAGTTCTTCATCGGTCGGGATAATCACTACTTTGACCTTGCTGTCCGGTGTCGAGATAACGATTTCCTCGCCGCGGGTTCTGGCGTTCAACTCCTCGTCAATCTTGATACCCATCCATCCCATACCTTTCAGCGCATCCGAACGTACACCGGCTTGGTTCTCGCCTACGCCTGCAGTGAACACAATGATATCCAAACCGTTCATGGCGGCTGCGTATGCACCGATATATTTTTTGATGCGGTAGTTGTACATATCCAGACCAAGTTGTGCCTGACGGTTGCCTTCTGCGCAGGCTGCCTCAATCTCGCGCATGTCGGACGAAATGCCTGTTACGCCTGCCATACCGCATTTCTTGTTCAGGAAGTCGGACATCTCATCCGGTCCGAGGTGCAGTTTTTTCTGCAAGTACGTGATGGCACCGCCGTCAATATCGCCCGAACGGGTTCCCATCATCAGTCCTTCAAGCGGCGTTAGACCCATCGTGGTGTCGATACATTTGCCGCGTTTGATGGCTGCAATGGAAGCACCGTTGCCGATGTGGCAGCTGATGATTTTCACCTTGTTGATATCTACGCCGAGGAACTCGCATACGCGCTGGCTCACATAGCGGTGACTTGTGCCGTGGAAACCGTAGCGGCGTACACCGTAGCGGTCGTACATCTCATGCGGGATAGCGTACATGTATGCGTATGCCGGCATGGTCTGGTGGAAGGCGGTGTCGAATACGCCTACTTGTGGCAGACCCGGCATCAACTCCTGAACGGCACGGATACCTTTCAGGTTGGCGGGGTTATGCAGCGGAGCCAAATCACTTACTGCTTCGAAAGCACGGATAACGCGGCCGTTGATAATGACCGACTCTGCGAACTTCTCGCCGCCATGCACCATACGGTGACCGACTGCGTCTATTTCACTCAGCGATTTGATAACGCCTTGCTCGGGGTCCGTCAGCAGACTGAAGATAAATTTCACACCTTCAGTGTGCTCGGGGATGTCGTGCATCACGTTGCGTTTCTCGCCTGGATACTTGATTTTTACAAACGAACCCTCCATGCCCACGCGCTCTGCGCCGCCGGCTGCCATTAGGGTTTGGTCATTCATGTCGTACAGCGCATACTTGATGGAAGATGAGCCGCAATTCAAAACTAAGATTTTCATGGTTGTATATGTTTTTAATGTCAATTATCAACTGTTAATTATCCAATCGCTTGGTTGGCTGTAATGATTACCATTTGCACGATGTCCTGCACTTTGCAGCCGCGGCTCAAATCATTCACTGGTGCCGCAATGCCCTGCAGAATCGGACCGATAGCGTCTGCGCCGGAGAACCGTTCCACCAGTTTGTACCCGATGTTTCCGGCCTGCAAGTCGGGGAACACCAGTACATTGGCCTTGCCTGCCACCTCCGATTCAGGGGCTTTCTTTGCCGCCACGCTTGCAATCAGCGCCGCATCGGCTTGCAACTCTCCGTCAATCGCCAGTTCCGGAGCCATTTCTTTTGCCAGCTTCGTCGCTTCGGTCACTTTGTCAATCAACTCGTGATTTGCGCTGCCTTTGGTCGAGAACGACAGCATCGCCACTTTCGGCTCAATGCCTGCCAGCGAACGTGCCGTTTCGGCCGTTGTGACGGCTATCTGCGCCAGTTCGCGGGCGTCTGGACACGGATTGACCGCGCAGTCTGCAAACAGCAGCACGCCGTTGTCGCCAAGATGCTTTGCCGGCGTAAGCATCAGGAAAGCGCCGCTGACAATGCCTACTCCGGGCTTTGTTTTCAATATCTGAAACGCCGGACGAATCGTATCTGCCGTCGTGCCGCGGGCACCCGCCAACTCGCCGTCTGCATCGCCTGCCTTGATCATTAGGCAGCCCAGATACAGCGGGTCCTGCGCTTTCTTCGCCGCCTCTTCTTCCGTCATGCCTTTGGCTTTCCGCAACTCGTATAGCAAACCGGCATACTTCGCAAGGTCCGGATTATTCTTCGGGTCCACGATCTTCACCTCGCCGATATGCGTCAACCCGCGTTCGGTAGCCATCTGGTGAATCGTCTCGGGATTGCCGATAAGAATAAGGTTCGCAACTTTGTCTCTCAACAAAATATCGGCCGCCTCAAGGGTACGTTCTTCGTCACCTTCGGGCAGCACTATCCGCCGGGGATTTGCTTTCGCACGCGCCAGCATTCGTTCCAAAATGTCCATAATACAAAAAATACGAATAAACTGCGCAAAGTTACACTTTTTTTCGCATATACACAATAAAAATGCACAAAAAATTAATTTTTTTGCAAAAAACTTTGGTATTTCAGAAAAAAGTTGTATCTTTGCAGCTCATTTTGATTATTTGCACCAAACTACTTAAATGTTGGCCTATGTGTAAGAAGATTTACAGCGTACTTTTCATACTGCTCTGCGCAACGAGCATGTTTGCCGCCAAGACGGACGGACCGAAAGGTGCCCACCCCTGGAAATTGTCGGAGAATGAGAACGGCGTAGCCCCCAAGTTCGCCCATTGGACGATTGTTCTGGACGCAGGATTTAACTCGTTCGACGGTGACTTCGGTAGCGAAATGAAGCACCCCGTTTGGGTACCCGGAGCCGGATTGGGATTGGAGTATAACTTCACCCCGATGTGGACGCTCGGTATTGGTGGCTACTATGACTGGTATAAGGTTACCGGTCTGGGCAACAACCAGCATGCGCCTGTATTGTTGGAAGGTATGATGGTGCGCGCACAGGGCTATTTGGCATTTGACCTGATGGCGGCCTGCTATCCGCGCGCAAAAAAGAAAATCTTCGGCCTTGACCTCATGGTCGGTGGTGGTGCCGGATGGTTCAAAAATGATACCTATTATCCCGATGATACAAAAGGGCACACGGCAACAAGTGCATCTATGTCTGATTCGGAATTCAGCAAGGCATATCCTTTCGTTCTTGCCGGTGCGAATTTCTACTTTAACCTCGGACGTGTAACCTCTCTGGGTATAAAAGGAACTTACTCCTACTATATTAAGGATGTTATTGACGGACGCGGTTCCGCCACGCCGTCCTCCAAGAACAACGATGGTATCATTGACGTTTCGCTCAATCTCCGCTTCAAACTTGCATCTGTCAAGAAGACGCACGTCAAGAACATCTCCAGTTATGCAGTGTTTGACAAGATGAACGAGGAGCCGCATAGGAAAGATACGCTGGTTGTCTCCCATACGGACACCTTATACATGATTAGTGAAGGAGGCGGTTCGACGGCGGCACTGGCCAACTTCCGTGACGATGACTACTATTTCATTTACTTCGATCACAACAAGAACGGTTTGGATGACAAAGCCCTTATTGATGTGCAGCAGATTGCTACCCGCATGAAGAACGAGGCAGACTACTGCGCAGTAATTACTGGCTATGCAGATAATACCGGTGAAGCTGATCATAACGAGAATCTCGGCGTAGCTCGTGCGAAGAATATTCGCGATGAACTGGTAGAGGAGCATAACATTGACCCGAGCCGCATTACCTATTCTTCCGGTGGAACGATTAAGGGCGGCCGCAGCACAGGTGCTTATACCCCGAACCGTCGTGCTGATGTACGTTTGATGCCGTGTGGTGGAGGCGAGTTTGAGTCCATCAAGCGGGCGAATGATGACCGTACGGCAATGGCTGCCGGAGCACAGGCGCAGGCAATGGCGGAGCGCGTAAACGGTGTAATCACCGCGCCCGAAGGCATGACCTTGAGTGCAATCGCCCGTAAGTACTACGGTAATACCTATTGCTGGGTATATATCTACGATGCTAACAAAACAACGTTGAAATCGCCGAATTACATTCCTGCCGGAACGCGTCTCGTCATTCCTGATTTGACAGAGGAGCAACTGAATGTCTCCAAGCGTAATGCCGAGATATTCTTCGACAGTATTAAATAATGTTCGCGCGTACGCGCGAGGTCCCGTAGCTCAGTTGGTTAGTAGCACCTGACTCATAATCAGGGGGTCCTTGGTTCAAGCCCAAGCGGGACCACTTAAAAATTCTTTGCGAGATATTCCTGTTCGCTTTGCCCGGGGGTCGGATGCAGTTCCGCTTTGGACAAAAGCCCCAGCACATGCAAATCCATAATGGTCGAGTACCCGCTACGTGCGATGATATGTTTCGTCGCCTGCAGTTCCTGTCTCAGTTTGTCGTCCGGCAGATGCGGCACGAGCATAATGTTCTGCCGCAGGATATGTGTCATCGGCTCGTCTGTCTTGCCCCGCACAATCAGCACCTGCTCGTTGGAATCGGCATACCGCGCCATAATCTCCTGTTCAAAGACTGTCCGCTGCGGCTCCGGCCCCGATAGTACCGCCACAACATCATACTTGCCCCTTGTAGAGACGCTGTCTATAGCGTCCCTTTCTATATTCTCAAACCGCGACAGCGGACCGATATACTTCACCCGCTTGTCCAAGCGTTTCGGATGTCCCAATATGCCGGACAGGTTCTCATCGTCGGCATAGTCCGGCACCCATATCTCCTTATATTTATTATACAGGCGTGCATGACATCGGGCGGCCAAAGGCTCCAGCCAACGCCACGGCCTGGGCATACAAATATGCAGCTGATGCGTCATATACACACAATCACATTGTTCGGAGTACACCCCGAAACAATTATCCGAGATAATCAAATCGAAAGAAACTGACGACACCAACTCCCTGATTTTCTTCCGGTTACCCCGCATAAACCGCACCAATTGCGGCAAAGCGCGCAGCATGGCGGTCACTTGGCTCTTTCCGGCATTGTACCGGATGTCAAGTGGTGCCAGTTCTATACTTGTCAGTTCGGGAAAATAGGATTTCAGTAATCGCAACGAAGCACCTGTGCCGCCCAGCCACACCTCCGCGCCTTCCTTTACATAGCGGCGGATAAGAGGAATACAGCGGGTCGCATGACCCAGTCCCCAGTTCAGTGGTGCGATTAATACTCTCATGCGCTGATGCTTACGGAAAAACCTTTATCAACTAATGGGCGGGCGATGGCCTCCATCTGCTCGCGTGAAATCTTCTCCAGTGCTTGTACCGGCGTCGCACGGTCAATGACGTACATCATAATCATCTTCGGCTTCACATCATCTATTGCCTGATACCATGCCGCCAACTCCTCAGCCGTGGTATTGTCAATGTGCGTAACACGCTCTCCGTCAGGCACTTCGCCGCGTAGGAAACAGGTCTGCAGCGTGAAATCTCCGTCAAACAACTTCAGCCAATCTGTAATCTGCTTTACGGTCAGTTGTGCGTTCACCGGCCTGTCAATCAGCCGCATAGTGCGGTCAATAGCCGAATCCAGTTTCAATATTCGGTTGTCGCATTGCTTCAGCGCCCGCACAACCTCGGCGCGTCCCAATTGCGTTGAGTTGGTCAGTACACTCACTTTTGCTTTCGGGCAGTACTTGTCCCGCAGCGCACAGGTGTCGGTGATAATGCCCTCGAAATCAGGGTGCAATGTTGGTTCGCCGTTCCCGCTGAATGTAATAACATCCGGCGTTACAGTCAACTTTTGCAAGGTCGCTTCTAGCGCTTCCGCCACTTCTTGCCGTGTCGGCAGGTGCGGATGAGATACTTTTTGGTTGAATCCGCATTCGCAATACACGCAGTCAAACGTACATAACTTATCCGTTGTCGGCATCAGGTTCATACCTAACGAAACGCCCAACCGGCGCGAATGTATCGGACCATATACAATGGAGTCAAACAGCATAATCTCAAATCGTTATAACGCGGTTGCCGAGCTGGCGCCCGATTTGGTTCTTGACTTCCAGCAACGCGGGTTGACCCGCCAACAATTGCATCACCAACTCCGAATCACCGTTCGCCTCGGCTTCTTTCATCATTTCAGTCATCTTGTCGATGCGTATGTTGATGATGGTGTATTTCAATTCCAACAGCAACTGCGGCACTAATTCCGCCAAATGGTCAGCATCTGTTTGCAGTCCCACTTCCTGCACCACATTCTCCGACACATTCTGACGGCTGTAGATGCGGCTTAATTGGTACTTGTCCGCAATCAGATCTACAGCCAGACTACTAACCTCTGCATCAGGGTGGAACTTGAAGAAGTTTTCCGCTACGAATCCCTTATCTCCGTGGTGAGCCGCAAACTCGTCAATCACCTTTTGATACAGGCTCTTAGGGGCCTCGATAGCATCTCCCTGCAACTGCGAAACGATATATGCACCGGTGCTGATAAACGTTCCGTCCTCCAACTGGTACAACGGGCGTTCGCCGTATCGCACAATCAGCTGCAGCAGGTTTCGGAAATTCTCATCCAGTTTCGCCGCCTGTTTGCCGGTTATTGCAGGTCGCGGCTTTTCTTCTCCGCCGGAGGCATCCGGGATACGCTCGGCAGACGCGGATTGGGCGACCTCTTCCATTCGCTTTTGGGCCTGTTCGTTTTCGCGTTGTTTGGCGTTTTCCTCCGCTTTGCCGCGACGCAGACGGCTCACTTCGCGCACTAACAACTGTTCTTGTATATGCAGCTGGTCTGCCGTGTCTTTGATATAAACTTGCCGCGTGATGGCATCGGGAATATGCGCGATGGATTCAACCACATCCTTGATTAAATCCGCCCGTTTCTGCGGGTCGCGTCCGGCTTCCTTGCTCAATAGTTTGCCCTTGAAACGGATAAAATCCGTTTGATGTTGTTTGATATAGTCGATGAAATCGGACGCATTGTGGCTGTTGGCGAACGAATCGGGGTCCTCGCCGTCCGGCAGCAGCACCACTTTCACATTGAAACCCTCTTCAAGGAACATGTCTATACCGCGCAATGCCGCATGAATACCCGCCGCATCGCCGTCATACAGCACGGTTATATTCGATGTGAATCGCCGTATCAACCGTATCTGCGGCTTGGTCAATGCCGTGCCGCCGCTCGCAACCACGTTCTCGATGCCGGCCTGGTGCATGGAGATGGTGTCCATCTGCCCTTCCACTAAATAGCACAAGTCCTCCCGCGAAATAGCCTGTTTCGCAAAGAACAGCCCGTACAACTCGTTCGTCTTGGAATAAATCAGTGAATCCGGCGAATTGACGTACTTGCCGACATTGTCTTTTTTCTTCAATATACGTCCCGCGAAAGCCACCGTCTTGCCCGAAACCGTATGAATAGGGAATATCACGCGGTCACGAAACCGGTCATATAGCCGTCCGTCTTCCGCCTTGCCCACCACGCCTGTGCCGATTTTCGTCTCCACATCATTGACAAGGTACTTGTCCGTAAACCCTTTGGCTTTCAGCGCTTTAGCAAGCGGATTACCCTTCTCCGGCGAGTAGCCGAGCTGGAATTTTTTGATGGTATCTTCCCGCAAACCGCGCTCGCGGAAGTAACTGAGACCAATCGCTTTGCCCTCATCCGTATTCCATAATTGCTCTTGAAACCATTTGTTGGCGAAATCATTCACCACGAACATCGATTCGCGGTCATCCTGCCGCTGTTGTTCTTCGGGTGTCATTTCCCGCTCTTCCACTTCGATGTGGTATTTCTTGGCAATCTGCTTGACGGCATCCGCGAAGCTGCATTGCTCTATTTCCATCACGAATCCGACCGCATGACCGGACTTGCCGCAACCGAAGCACTTGTAAATACCCTTGCTCGGGCTTACCGTGAACGATCCGGTTTTCTCATTGTGGAACGGACACAAACCGATAAGGTTCGCGCCGCGCCGCTTGAGCGTCACGTAATCGCTGACCACCTCTTCAATCTTGGCGGCGGCAAAAATCCTGTCTATCGTCTCGCGTGGAATCATTTGCCGTATTGTGCAAAGAAAAAGCCTAACTTAATCTGCCACTGGTCAATACGACCGCGCGTATGACGGCCGCTGTCATGGTTGTCGCCGTAAATCGGACCGAACACCTCTGAAAAGTCGCTGATTTTATACGGATTCATTAGTCCGAAATCATATCCGCCGCGGATATAGAACCGGTCATACTGGAAACCGGCACCCACACCCCAAGTCACATTCAGACGCCTGTAATCCTGATGCATTTCGGCATCGTTGTAGTCGAAACGGCTGATCTTGAGTTCTGATTCCTGCGAGTCAGCTGTGCGGGTATAGACGGTGGTCGTAAGGGCAAACTGGCATTGTATCGATGGACCCGTATACAGAATAATATACGTGTCCCCGGCTACCTCAAACTTGTACTGCCAATCCACGAAAATCTCGCCCTGGTGATACGTGTTGCGCTCTTTCGTTTGCGGGAACAGCATGTTAGTGTTTACGGATTTCCACTTGCTGGTGTACGTTCCGAACGTGTAGTTGATACCAATCATCGAACCGAAACCCTTGATGAACGTGGCATCCCACACCAAACCGATCTTGAAACCGTTCAGCGGACTGTTGGTTAACTCGGTCGGGTTGGCATCCACATCCCAACTGTTCAATCGGTAATCGGTCTGTGCAAATCCGAACTGCACACCCACGGCGGAACTGCCTTCTTGTGCGCTCACTCCCATTGCCACCGGCAACAGGGCTGCTAAAATAATGTGTTTTATCTTCATAATTCCTTACTGTTTTCGTTTGTTCTTGGCGTTTGTAGTGCGATGAATAGGCGTCTTGTTCGCGTTCTTGCTCTGGTCTTCATCGCTGTCGTCAGTCGCGCTGATGGGCGCTCCGGCGGGACGCGGTGTCCGTTCAGGATGGTCAAACACGTCTCCGGGCTTCAGCGGACGCTCTTTGGTCGCCCAAAAGAACGCGCTCAGTTTGTCCATTCCCGCCGGCACTTGGTTCAGCGGATACAGTGTACCCGTTGTTTCCGTCGTGAACAGCACATGGTGCACCTGCTCGTTCTCGAAGTATATCTGTACGTAACTGGACTGCGTCCTGTTCATGCCGATAAACGTACCGTCATCTTCATGCGGGTAGAAAATGGTCTCCGCGTTGCCGCTCACATCCACTTGCGCCAACTCGCCGTTACGGATATACGCGGTCATCTCTTTGCCGCTCAACTGGTCAAAGAACCGCGCCGATTCCTGTTTGGACACCATCGCTGCTCCTGTTCCGTGAGCGTGATCAACAACGCCGTCCTGCAAAAATATCTCGATGAAATCGGCGGAAATCTGATTATTCTCGTTCCAGCACACCGGCTCCTTGTACAACTCCATGATGGAATCGCGGCTGTTGTATATCGCCGAATCGCACACCGCCTGCATGTCCGTCCGGTAAATACGTACGTTGTGATGTGCCCGTAACTGGTTGTACGTCGTGTCAATGCCGGTCGAATCCAGCGTGTAGTGTACATCCTCCGTGAACAGCGTATCCGCGTGCATATACCCGTAATCTTCTTCCGACCAGTCCACCATCAGCGCCGAGTCGGTCACATAGCCGCGGCTGTCCAATTCATACATCTCCCCGTAATTGCCGTACAGCGTCATCTGCTGCACCGTGTCCTTCATCTCCATATTGCCCCATACGCGCCCGTAGCCGACACGCTTGTCGTAGAAGATGGTGTCGCCCGTCATTTCCTTGCCGTCGTTGTGTATCACCCGCGAACGCTCATACAGATTCGACTGCTCGTTCTCTGTGTTGTACTGCCCGAGTGTGGAGAGGATGGTCGTTTCCTCCTCATACACAATCTCCGTCGGACCGACAATGTCCGCAATATGGTTCTCCGTATTGTATTTCAGCGTATCGGATGTCAAAACAAAGTTCGGATTCACCAATTCCACATCGCGCCGGAACACGGCCTGTTTGGTGGGCGGGTGATACTGTCCCCACACGGAAGTCAGCGTATTCAGGCTGTCCTTGATGGTGCCGCCCGTGAAGTAGTACGCCAGATTGGTGTTGCGGTCGTAGTTGAGGCTGTCGGTGGTCAGCACCGTCGAGAAATGCACTAACTTCACATTGTTCCGCAACCTTGCTTTCTTCGTGTTCCCGTCGTAATACAGCGCATCGCCGTATCCGAACAGCGTATCGCCCTGTACGAACCGCACATGGCTGAATGCGTGCAGCGAGTTTTGTTTGTCAAAGAAGTAGGCGGAATCGCAGTACATCAGCGCCGAATCATGCCGGAAAATCACATTCCCGCGCAGAATCTGGGCATCCGGCAGCCGCTTCTCGTCGAAGTTCAGCGTATTCGAATGAATCAGATACACCATGTCCTGGCCCGCAACCCATTGCGCTACCAGTAACAGCACCAATATGTGTAACCTTCTAATAAGCAATTAGCAATTAACAATTAGCAATCAATCGTGTATCCATCCCGGATACTCAAAATCGCACCCTTTCCACTTGTCGTCAATATGGATATACGTGTCTTTTTGTTTCTTCAGTATCCAGTTATGAATCAGTTCCGCGGACAACCGTTCTTCCAACAAACCCTTGATTACTTGGAAGTCGTCCAGCAGGTTCGCCTTGTGCACGTCCGTTTTGTTCTTCAATTTCACAATCGCGCACACTTCTTTGTTCTTCATTTGGTCCATCATGATGAACGGCTCCGATATATCGCCCACCGACATCGTGTATATCTGTTTGGCGACCTCCGGTGGCAGGTCCTGGAACTCGAACTTGCTGCTGCCGGTGTTCATATTCGTCATCAGTCCGGCATTCAGCGCCGTGTTCTTGTCTTCCGAGAAGCGGATAACCGCCTGTTCGAACGTCATCGCCGCGCTGTCCTGAATGAGCGAACGGATAGTATCAAGTTTCTCCAGCGATTTCACTTTATCCGTCGCCGAGATACGCGGTCTCAGCAATATATGCCGGCAGTTGATACGGTCGCCTTTCTTCTCAATCAATTGAATGATATGGTAGCCGTACTCGGTCTGCACGATACGCGACACCCGCTTCGGGTCGTTCAGGTTGAACGCCACATCCGCAAACTCCGTCACCAGTTGACCCTTGCCCACGAAGCCCAATTCGCCGCCGCGCTTGGCGCTTTCCGTGTCTTCCGAATACAGCCGCGCTAACATCGAGAAGTCCGCCTTGCCGCTTGTCACACGTTCGGTGAATTCGCGCAATTGTCCCTTGATACGTTCCGTCTCTTCGGGCGGTACAATTGGCTCGAAACTGATAATCTGCACTTCCACCTGTGCCGGAATAACGGGAATCGAATCGTCCGGCAGCGTCGCAAAGAAACGCCGTATCTCGGCAGGGGTAGGTTTGATGTTTTCCGTCAGTTTCGACTGCATCTGCTGGATAATCATCTGGTTGCGGATGTTGTTCATCATCTCTTCGCGGATCTCGGTAGAGGTCTTGCGGAAGTACTCCTCCATCTTTTCCTTCGAACCGATTTGCGAGATATAGTAATCCATTCGCATATCCACCTGGTGGCTTACGGACGACTCGCTCACTTCAATCGAGTCCAAATCTGCCTGGTGCAGGAACAGTTTCTGTATTGCTATCTGTTCAGGAATATAGCAATACGGGTCGCCCGCAATCTGCTGACCTTCGTACTGGGCGCGCATGCGCTCCTCTTCCACTTCGCTGCGCAGAATCGCCTCGTCGCCAACTATCCATATCACCTCGTCGATGATATTGTCTGCTGCCACCGGCATGCTCGCCAGCAGTAGCGCCAATGCACATATTTTACTTGTTTTCATAGATTCTTACTTTTTTGAACCGTACGGCATCATTATATATTCTGTCCCGTTCTTCGCGGATAAAATCACTGGATCGTTCGCGCAGCAGAATAGGCTCAATCTCTGCTTTCGCATATTCCAACGGCATCGGTTCGCCTGCTTGACGCAGGTCTGTCACTTGCAGCACATACGTCGAAACCGAATCCGCTAACACAATCTGCCGGTTCTGTTTCAGCAGTTTCGGCAGGTCATTTTTGCCCATCGGCATCCACACCAGTAACTGGTTGAACGTGCGCCATTCCTCGGTAAACAACTCATAGCCGGTGGCGTAACGGTAGGCGTATTTTTCGATATGCTCGATGTTTTTCTCGTTCGGCTCCTGCATCGCTTTCTTCAGTTTCTCCATGTCCGGAGAACCGTTCGGCACAATCACCAATAATCCCTTTACCAGACCGTCTTTCAACACATATTGGCTTTGGTGCGACTGATAGAACGAATCCACCTCTGCCATCGGTACGTTCTTCGGCATGCGTTGCAGCAGGTGCTGCTCATAGGCGTGCGCGTACAGATTGTGCCGGTAGTCTTCAATCAGTTCCTCTAACTCCTTGTTATCCACGCGGTTACGCGCTTTGTCGTACATCAGTATCTCGGTCGCCCACTGACGGATATACGCTTCTGCCACTTCGGCGCTGTCTTCACCCGTCAAACCGGCTGTTACCGCGTCCAACTCTGCAAATTCCAGGAACTGACCGTTCACTTCTGCCGCGGCACCCGCATGGTGCTTGCGGTTAAACAGCGTGCAACTGCTCATCACAGCCGCCAACGCCACTAATCCGATAATCTTTCCGTATCTCATAATCGTCAATTGTCAATTTTCGGTGCTTTCACACCGTCACCTATTCGCATCGCTCCTTTCTCCACATGCACCTCGTCATAGATGCCGCTTTTGATAATGCTTTCCAACACCTGCGCGCCGCCTTCCACCATCACCGAGTGAATCCCGCGTTTGGCAAGGTCGCCGACCACATACGCCCAGTCCGTGTTTTCGCTGTACACAATCGTTTCCGCCTCGTCCGAGAAGATCCGGCTGTCTTGTGGCACGCGTCCC